>WIAF01000010.1 GCA_014055465.1 Nitrospira sp. CR1.1 | reverse complement strand
TAATGAGGCGATTCGCCAGATCATAGGTCATGGTCAGCACGCTATCCGGATCGGTCACAGTGGTCAAGTTGCCGGCGAGATCATAGAGGTAACTCGTCACCTGGCTGCCCGGCAGAGTCTTGCTGAGTAATTGGTTCACGGCATCGTAGGCGAAGCTGATGGTCTCGTTCTTAGGCGTGATTCTGGTGAGCAGGTTGTCATTCCCGTCGTAGGTATAGCGCTCGATCTTGCCGAGGGGATCGGTGGTGCTGAGCAGCCGGTTCCGGCCATCGTAGGCAAAGGTGGTCACCTGGTTCTTGGCGTCGGTGACGGTCAGGAGATTGCCGGTGCCGTCGTAGGCATAAGCCGTGACACCCGTATTGGGATCGGTCACCTGGGTGAGCCGGTTCTTCACGTCATAGGCGAACGTGGTGACGCGGTTGAGGGCATCGGTGCTGGTCGCGACATTGCCCGCGGCGTCGTAGGTCAGCGTGGTCGTCCGGTTCAGTGGATCGGTCGTGGTGAGCAGTCGGCCCAGCGCGTCATAGGTAAACGTGGTGGTCTGATTCAGCGCGTCCTTAGTGGTGAGCAAGAGGCCCTGCGGGCTGTACGTGAACGTGGTCACCTGGTTCAGCGCGTCGGTGATCGTCAGCGGATTGCCCTTGGCGTCATAGGCGATCTGCGTCAGGTTCCCCTTGGGATCGCGGATGCTGGTCACCTGGTTGAAGGTGGGCTCGTACGTAAATGTCGTCGTCGCGGCGAGGGCCTGCTCCGTACTCGTGAGTAGATTGCCTTTCGCGTCGTAAGTCATGGTGGTGACCGCGCCATTGGGACGGACGATCTGCGTAGGATTGCCCCGGGCGTCCCGCGTGATGGTGGTCACGCGGTTCAACGCATCGGTCTGCTTCGTGATACGGCTCAGCGCGTCCAGTTCAAAGGTTGTGCTGTGATTGGTGGCATCCGTAAACGTGGCTCGGTTGACACTCGTGGTACTCAAGGGCGCCGGGTTGCCGGCCGTCCCCTGCCCCGCAGCAAAATTTGGCACCGCCATGGTGTGACTGGGAATGACCGCGCGGGTCGTCCCGTCCGGCGATGTCGCCTGGGCAAATCGACCGCTGGCCTCATAGGTGTACTGCGTGATCTGATTCCGGGCATCGGTCCGACGAATCAGCCGATGCTGTGCATCGTAGGCGAACGTCACCGCCGTCCCATCGGCGCCGCGAAGCCGCTGAAGGTTGCCCGCCGCGTCATACTCCAATTGCGTCACGCGACCCGCCGGGTCCGTGATGCTCTGCACCTTGGTCCCACTATAGGCCAGCGTGGTCACCTGCCCGGTCGGGTCCGTGATGGTCAACAGTCGTCCGCTGCCATCATAGGCATAGGTGGTCTGGTTCCCGTTCCGATCGCGCAGACTCGTGAACAGGCCCTGCGGGCTGAATTGGGACACCGTGCCGTCTTTGGCGGTTCGGGTATAGGTGCCATCCACCTGTCGCACCAAGACCGCATACTCATCCGGGGGGCCTTGCAACGTGATGGCGGTCGGGCCCGTCGGCAATACAGGCCTGTATCCTGGAGCACTGGCCAGGTAGGCCATCGCGTTCAGAAAGAAGGTGCGATTCGATCCTTCCGTATAGCGGTTCGCCCCCGCACCACCCGTATAGCCTGAAGCCACGATCTCTTCATCCCCAATCAAGACTGCCCGTCCCGCTCCGGAGAAGACTGTCCCCGGCGGCAGGAGAAGGACGTTCGGGCCGAGATCATTCCGGGCCAGCACGGTCGCCAACCCGGTGGTCGCATACCCCGCATTCCCGCCGGTCAGCAAGGGGCTGATGATCGTGCCGAACGGCCCATTGCCCAGCAGCGACGTGAGACCCTCCGGCGTCACGTCTGCCGTGAGGTCGCCGATGAACGGCGCGGGCAAGGTTCCAAAGAGCAACGGCCGGGTCACGGCCGTATTCCGAATTTCCAGAACGGTCCCTCCTTCGCGCACGAATTGCTCCAGCACCTGCACTTCCGTGGCCGTCAATTCGGTCGTCAGAAGATTCAGGACGAACACATCCACGCCGGCCAAGGCCGGTAACGTGACGACGTTGAGCCCGCTCCGAAGGGTGACGGGTCGACGGATCGTCCCGAGCGCCCCAAAGTTGGCGGGGTTCAAGAGGTCGGCGCGCGCCGCCGCATGCATCGGACCGGCGACAAAACTGGCGTTGACGCCGCTGACCGTCAGGCTGCGGGCCTGATCGAAACTCTCCACCACGAGTGGCCGTCCCGCCGCACCATAGAGCAGCGTACTGCCGGTTCCCTTGGCCAACAGGACCGATCCGTCCGATTGTGGATAGAGGCGATCCAGGGCCGTCATGGTCCACCCGGCACCGAACGGGCTCGCCTGTTCGTTCCGGAGCAAGACCTGACTCCGCGTCACCCCGCCGATGCTCGACTGCGGGTAGTTAGAAAACAGGAGGAGTTCAGACGGATAGACGCCGGTCGGGAGGGCGCTGCCATCGAATTGCACCCCGAGACGGGAGACGGAATCCGCATTTTCCGGCAAGGCACGACTATCCCAATACCGGTCCTGTCCGAGCTGGACCCCACCGATCGAGAGGCGCGCCGAAAAGGTTGTCGGCACGGCCGCCTGCACTCGAAGCGTCGCGTTCACCGGGACAATGCGTTGCACGTCCGCATTGGTCGACCGATAGTGAAGGGCCAGATCCCGTGTGACCCCCAGCGTGCGAATCCCCGGGATGAGTTCGTCTAGAGCCAAGGCACCGGCTGTGAGGTCCGCTTCCGAGCCCGTCCGACAGGCCACACAGTCCCCATCCTTGCTCGGCACTTCGGCGACATCTCCCCTGGATTCCGGAGGCATGGCAAAATGCCAGGCCGTCTTGCGAACCCCTCCGGTGCCGGGAATCATTTCCACGGTCGCCCCGTCGGCACTGACCCGCATCCGGCCGACCACCAAGAAGGTGCCGGTGTCCGGATACAAGGACCAGAGGTCAAACTCGTTGCCCGGCGGCATATTGTCGACATTCGGAAAGGTGATGGGGACAGGCGGATCGAGGATGACGCCCGCCGGTTGAATCGTCACTGAGAGACCTGGCCGCAATTCCACGGGCCGCGATTCTGGACGCCCGTATTCCGGGACAGGGCTGATCGTCAGCTGCCCCGTATAGGGCGTGCCATCGGCATTCTTCGCCCGGCCGGGTGGAATCACGACCGTCACATGGGCGGTTGCACTCGTCAGCGTGGTTGTGGCCGCAGGGTTCACGGTGACGGCCGTCGCGAGATCCAACGGCGGTGTGGTGACGGGACTCGGCAACACATTCGCCGTATTGGCGATCAGATCCACGGGCGCCACTAAGTTCGCATATCCGGCCGGAAGCCCCGTGACGACGAGGAGTTGACGCCCCGCCGGATGGCCGGCAAAGGCGAGGGTGAATTCGCCCGCCGTGTTCGTCGTGGTCGTCGTCGGCACATCGCGTAAGGACACGGCCACGCCGACGACGGGATTGCCGGAACTATCGTCCACTCGGCCAGACAAGCTGGTCGGTGCGCCGGGGACGGCCCCCGTCACGGTGAGGGCAATGGTTTCTGACGAGGAGACCGATCCGTCAGAGGCCACGAAGACGAGGTTGAACGTGCCGACCTGCGTCGCATCGGGCGTGAAGCTGAACACACCCGTCTGGCCATTGAACGTCATATGTGCCGGCAACGTCGGCGACGCCGGTGCGGCCTGCTGCGCACTATACGTCACGGGTTGCCCGTTCGGATCGACCCCGGACACTGTAAAGGCCAGCGTGCTGCCTAACGACAGCGTTTTGTTTCCGATGGGCGAGAGGACGGGCGCACTATTGAGGAGGGTGAATGGCACTGGACTGGTCGCGATGCCGAGGGGGGTCGTGACCGTCACCGGTCCCGTGAGGGCCCCGACGGGCACGGCGGTGGTGAGCGAGCTCCCGGTCGTGCTGACGGAGAGAACCGTCGCAAGGACACCACCGAACCGGACCTGATTGTTGGCCGCCACGGGATTAAAGCTCGACCCGCTCAGGGTCACCACCGATCCGATCACACCACTGACAGGGCTCACGCTGGTAATCACCGGGAGGCCGGCGGTGATCGTGAGCGTGCTGCTGGCCGGTTGTCGCACCGGCGCGGTGGCGGTGAGGATCACCGAGCCGATCCCCGTCGCAGTGACTTGCACCGGCGTGGGCGAGGTCGTTTGTCCGGCAGAGATCACGACCGAGACGGGGCTGAGGAGCGCAGTGCCGCTGCCGGAAATGGCCAACGTGACCGTGAGCGCCGAAGTGGGGGCCACGGCGGTCCCGACCGTGAACAGCGCGCTCTGGCCGACCGTCAGCGACGTCGTGAGCGGCGTCACCACCAATGCCGGCGCGGGTTGCACCGTGAGCGTCGTCTCGCCGGTCACCGGGCCGACCGACGTGGTCACGGTGGCCCTGATCGTGGTGGTGCCAACGGTCAAGGCCGTGGCCAGGCCGCTGCTGCCAATGGAGGCGACTGACTGATTGGTCGAGCTCCAGGTGATGTCGTTCGCTAGCGGTTGGCTGCTGCCGTCGGTGAACAAGCCCGTGGCCGTGAAGGCAACTGATTCCCCTGCAAAAGCCGTCGGGGCGGCAGGCGCAACGGTGAGCGACTCCACCTCCGGCGCCGTGACGACGACCTGGGCGGTGGCGCTGGTGCTATTGAACGAGGCTGTAATGGTGGCCTGGCCTTGGGTCTGAGTCGTGACGGGGAATGACGCCGTCAGTTGCCCGGCGGCGACCGTGACACTCGGCGGCACCGTCACCACGGAGGTCGCACTGTTCTGGAGGGTGATGACCGTCGGATCCGTCGGGGCTCGATTGATCGTGACCTGCAAAACGCCCGTGCGGCCCTTGGCCAGGGTCAAGGGAGCGGTGACCGGCGAAATCGGGGCAAGCGCCGTGACGACCGGCGGAGGGGGCACGATATTCACGGTCGCCGTCGCCGTCCCATTCAACGTGGCGGTGACCGGCGCGGTCCCGATGGTCAGGCCACTCACCGAAACCGGCGCCGTCGTCAGCCCGGCCGGCACGGTGACACTGACCGGAACTCCCACGATGGTGGCATTGGTGGTCGTGATCGGGACCACCGTATCGGTCGCTTGCGCGGCGTTGAGGGTGACGGTCAGCGTCCCGGTGGCCCCCTGCACCACGGCCAGCGGACTCGGCGTGAGCGAGAGCACTTGCGGCGGCTGCGGCGTCACCGTCACGGTCGCCTGCTTACTGATGGCGCCCAGGGTCGCCGTCACCTGCGCGGTACCCGTGGCCAGGGCCGTGACCGTGAAGATGGCCTGCGTCTGGTTGGGCGGGACGGTCACCGTCTGCGTGGCGGGAATCTGGAGTACGGTCGGCTGGTCCACGGAGAGCGCGAGATCCGTCGGACTGCTTTGGGCCGCGTTGAGGGTGACGGTCAGGGTGCCAATGGCCCCGACGACGAGGGACTGACTCGCAGGCTGGAAGTCCACCAGTGCCACCACTGGTGGCACGACATCGATGGCGGCTTCCGCCAGTGAACTGCCAAGCGTCGCCCGGACCATGGCCGTGCCCAACGCGACGGAGGTCACCGTAAACGAAACGGTCGTCTGCCCAGCCGGAACGATCACCGAGGGTGGGACCGTCACGAGGCCACTGGGGGTGCTGGTCAAGGTCACCACCGTCGGGCCGACTTGGGCCGCAGAGATCGCCACCGTCAATGGCGTCGTGGCGCCGAGCGTGAGCTGGTTCGCCGGCGGCGTGAGCGAGACCACCGTGGGCAAGGCCGGGGTGACGGTCACATGGCTGGTCGCACTGGTCCCATTGAGGGTCGCCGTGATGTCCGCTTGACCCGCCGTGTTCGCCGCCACGTTGAACGCGGCACTCACCTGACCGGCCGGCACCGTGACGGTCGCCGGGACCGCCGCGATACTGCCGGCGGAACTGCTGAGGGCGACGACCGTATTGGTCGCCTGAGTGGCATTGAGCGAGACAGTCAACTGCCCGCTCCCGCCTTGAGTGATGCTGAGGGGCGAAGGGATGAGGCTACTGATGGTGGCGGTTCCACCCACCACCCGAACAGTGCCGGTGATGGTCTTGCCATTGAGGGTGACTTTGAGCTGGGTGGTGCCGGCGCTCACCCCCGTGACCGGGATGGAGACCACAGCTTGTCCGATGCCGACGGCGATGCTACTGGGGACTGTAGCCACATTGGTCGCAGTACTGACCACCGACAGGGTCGTCGCCTGGAGCGGAACTGGGAACAACAGGGCGAGGATCGAGCTGGTCGATCCGGCCTGGATGGTTTTAGGATTCGGCAGCAGCACGACCGGCTGCGGCGGCGGCAGGGCGATCGTGACGCCAAGACGGCTGGCCCGAGTGAGGGCATCGTAATAGGTACGGACTCCCGTCACGCTGGCTTTAGTGCCACAGGCCGTATTGCTGGCCGTGGTCCCCATGCGGGTGGAAATCCGAAGCGCGAGGGTCTGCGTCATGGTATCAAGTTGGGTCGTCGGGATGCTGCCCAGCGCGAGGCTGATGTCTTGGGCGGTACTGGCGGAGGCGGTCAGGGTACTCACGCAGCGCGTCAGGCCGGAACTCAGGACTTGCCCGTTGACCAGCACGTCGACCAACACATCGACTTTGCCGCCGACATCCCCGCTGCTCTTGAAGCCCATCCACAGGTGCGCCGTCGTGAGCGCCGTCAGGGTCGCTTTGCCATTGATCCCGGCGGGCGGGGTCCATGTACCCATGGTCACCCAGGGATTGCCCCCACTGAATGCGAGGCCGGCGGAGTCCTTGGTCTTGGCTGTGAGGCTGAGCGGTGGAATGAGGTCCGCCGTCAAGGTCGGGGGATTGGCGGTCCCCCCGCTCCCATGCAGATAAGCATCGAGCGTGACCGTCGAGGATTGTGCGAAGACCGAGGTGACAGAGAGCAGGATGGCACCCAGAAGGGCCAGGCCCCCCGCCCCGATGATGCGACTCAGCATGCCGGTTCGAACACGCGCGTGGGTCATCGACGATCCTTTGTGAGCGGTGAACAGCAGCAGGTGGTGCGGGAAGCACGCGAGGAGCGGGCGTACGTAGCCTTAACTAGCACGGCATCTGGCTTCTGGCGAACAGATTCGTGTTTTTGGAGGGTACAAAAACGGCTCGGGACGAGTGGCGGCGTGCTAGGCCCGTTCGGCCCTAGCGCGAATCCCGTGCACCCGGGGACTGGTCCACCAAGGCCTGCCCGAGCAACGGATGTTCGTCGGCGTGCGTGAACGCGAAGAAATTACGAAGGTTCGACCGAAGAGTCGGTCTTCAGCTGGATGGTGGTTTCGACGTCGGCGTGTGCCGCGAGGATCTTGACGGTCGTGGGAGTGATAGAGGCCACCTGAAATTGACCGTCGAGCGTATCTCCAAGATGAATGATATAGATCTCCTGGCCCTTGCCGAGAAACGCCTGTTGCTCACCCCGCCCGGTCAGGTACCCAAGATAGCGGTACTGCGCCATCACTTCCCGCAGTTGCTGCCGGGCGCGCTCCCGCGCCAGTCGCGCGGCCTGTTCGGCCACTTCTTCCGGAGAGGGCATCGGTGGCGCGGGCGGAACCACCGGCATCGCGACCACCGGCACCGGGATCGGAGGTGGCATCTCTTTCTTGTTCACCGCTGCCCTGACGAGGCGCTTTTCGGATGTCGGTGTCTCGGCTGCTTCGAAAATGTTGCGTGTCGGCGTCGACGGCAAGTGCGCCGCCACAATCCGCATCGGACGTAGCTCCAGGGCATCCTTCGCGACATGTGATGCTGCCGCCTTCGCCACAGACTGTCCAGAGGTATAGGTCAGTGGCACCTCACTCAACTCCGGCAGACTGCTGACCTGCACCGCGGCCACCGTCGCCCACAGTCCCATCAGCCCCCCAAGCATCACGTTTTTGCCCGGTACTCTCATGACAGACTCCCCGTCGGTGGATTTGGCCGCAAGAACGTCGCGACCGTGACATGAAAGACCACGGAAGACGAACTCCCCTTGTCACTTTTCGCGGTTCGGCTCGCGTTGAGACTCTCGATGACCACATAGGAATCAGCGGATTCCAATCGGTGGATGAACCGATAGACCGCCGCATAGTCGCCGGTCACGGAAAACGAGATCGACGCCTTCACTGGCATGCCATCGGCGGGCGATCGCTCGACCGCATATTGCATTCCGGGAATGGTCACTCGCTCGCTGCGTCCCAGTTCAGAAATGGCGAGCGCCAGTGAGGCAAACTCCGTCTCGGTCGGAAGACCCCGCCAGACCTCGTCGAGTTTCAGCTTGATCGTTCGCATCTCCTCCTGTGTCTTGCGTGTGGCCTGCAGTGCGGCCTGCGCCCGCAAGGTGGTCTGATAGGCCGCTTCGGCCTGAGCAAGATGTTCCTGCGCAGGACTCAATTTGTAAAAATAGTTCGTCGCGGCAATTACACAAGCCAATACCGTGACACTCATGAGCGGTACGCATGATAAGAGCAGCGACCGGCTACATACTGGCAACTGTCTATGTCTGAGCAGATTCGCCATGTGTTCAGCCTACAATAACGGTCGGTACCCCACGGTCAACTGAAAGTCTACGCCTCGCGCAGAATGCACGGTGTCCGGCGTCGCCATGCTCGCCTGCGAGCCTCCCGCCGGCTGACTCTCCTGATGCTCAAGACGATGACTGGCCAACGCCGCATGCCGGAACGCCGCATGGTGTTCCAAATTAGTCATGAACGTATGGATGTCTTGCAGCGACGCCGCCGATCCGTGAAGCGCCACCGTCGAGTCCTGAAAGTTCAATTGAACGGTACGAAGGGCCATATGTGGAGGAATAGTGGTCTCCAAATCTGCCAACAAACGGGACCATGAGAACGCCCGCTTTTCGGCGAGCTGATTGACAAACCGCACATCACGCGTGATGGTCGCAATCTGATCCGCTGACAACGTCAGTCGCTCACGGGTCATGCGCTCTGCACGGCTGGTATTGGCCTGATTCAACCGCTGCACCGCCTTATCCAGATGGGTTGCGGTCTCCTCCATCACCACACTGTCGTCCCACCACGTGAACGCAACTGCCAATGAGGCACAGCACAGGACGACCGCCATCCACTGCATGACACGCAGAATGGTAATGGCAGTCGGCGTGACCGAGAATGCGATGTGAGGCACGGGGCTGACCGCACTCGGCGAGCGCAGGAATGGAATCCACACTAGGCCCACCGGATTTCTCATCATCCGACCACCGTCGCCATCGCCGAGAGTCCGTTCAACGATCCCGTCTGGTTGTTGAGATGGGCCGGAAGACTGTCCCATCCCAATGGCACGACCTCGAGCTGCCATCCACCCCGAAGGCCAGGCACCGTCACCGTTGCCTCCCCTCCGAGCAGCTGCGTGATCAATGCGTTCGACTGACCACCGATCAGGTACAGGGGAAACGAGGACTCACCCGTTTCATGGACAGTCGTCGCCTGATCTGCCATGTACTGTAGGGTTCCGACCAGTTCGCGTCGAAGATCCTGCGTCCCACCGGTCATTGATTTGGTGCGAAGAAACACTGGTTGCCCCTGATCGAACAGCAGCAGCATGAACTCGTCCCCAGTCCAGTGCATCACGCACAGCCGTCGAGTGCCCTTCATCAGACGACGATAGAGACCGATGAGTTGAAGGTGCGAAAATCCCATTGAGACCGGGATGAGCCCAGCCCGGCCGCAGACGTCCTCATATTGATCCAGAATTGTCTGACGCACCGCCACGGCCAGTACCTGGGTGCGTGTCCCGGTGGGGAAGACCCGCAGCATCACCCGAGCGTCGCCAATCGTCAGGTTGAGGTCCTCGCGAAACCGCCACTTGATCAGACCTGCTCGTTCTTCGGGCGCGTCAGGGAATCGATCAAACGCAAACACCCCCATGTGCATCGCGCGATTGGGCACACTCAGCGCGACCGTTCGCTCGCTGAGCCCCTCGGTCAAGGCACGTAACTCCTGCACGAAGGCATCCAGATCGGTGATGTGCGGCTCAGTTGCGGAGACCTTCAGCAAGCCACTGGGCAACGAACGCTCCACGACCTGTTTCACGATGGGCCTGCGGAACCACGGCCGGCGGAGAGCCACCAGACTCAGTGCGGATGCAGACACGCTGATGCCGACACGGGGACGATGGATAGGAAAGAGTGTGGGCCTCATACGACTATCCCAAAAATGTCATCCGATTGACTTCGCGCATGGTGGTCTCCCCTCGTCGTACCTTCTCCACGCCGGCTTGACGCAAATCGGTCATCCCCTGTTCGACCGCCGCGCGCCTGATCTCAGACGGCGGCCGCCGATCTAACATCAACTCCCGAATCCGATCGGTGAGCGGCAGAAACTCTGTAATGGCATGGCGCCCGCGATACCCCAATCCATGACAGTCCAGGCACCCTTTGCCTTCATACACGGGACGGTCCTTGAAGAGCTCGTAATCAAACCCCAGTTGTTCACACTGAGCTTGAGACACGGTGTGCGGGGCCTTACAGGATTCACAGATGGTGCGGACCAGCCGTTGGGCCATGATGCAGTTCAGAGACGAGACGAAGTTATAGGGCTCGATCCCCATGTTCACGAACCGGCCGATCACATCAAAGGCATTGTTGGCGTGCACGGTTGAGAAGACTAAGTGTCCGGTCAGGGCCGATTGGATCGCAATCTGGGCCGTCTCGGCATCACGAATTTCCCCCACCATGATCTTGTCGGGGTCGTGACGAAGAATCGACCGCAATCCCTTTGCGAAGGTGAGCCCCTTCTTCTCGTTCACGGGAATTTGCACGACGCCCGCCAGCTGATATTCGACGGGATCTTCAATCGTAATGATCTTGTCCTCTTTCGTGTTCACTTCGTTCAGGGCGGCATAGAGCGTCGTCGTCTTCCCGCTTCCCGTCGGCCCGGTGACCAGCACCATGCCATAGGACGCCGTGATGGCGCGGCGGAACCGGTCCAAATCGTCTTTCTTCAGCCCCAGCGAGTCGAGGTGCAGGCCGTTCCGTTTCGCGGCAAATTCTTCCTTGGCGAGAATACGAATAACGACCGATTCCCCGAAGGCGCTGGGGATGACGGAGATACGAAAATCGATGGTGCGCTTCTCGAGGCGGAGCTTGAACCGCCCATCTTGTGGGACCCGACGCTCCGCAATGTCGAGATCCGACATGACTTTGATGCGCGAGACGAGCGGATTGTGGAAGCGCAGATCCAAAGGTTCCATGGCCAGGTACAACACGCCGTCGATGCGATACTTAATCTCCGTGACGCCATCTGCCGGCTCGAGATGGATATCACTGGCTCGTTTCTGCAGCGCGTTGAGGATGATCGTATCGACCAGTTGGACAATCGGACTCAGATCCCGTTGCACCTTCTCCACGGAGAGGACTTCTTCGCCTTCATCGTTCTCACGCACCAACAGCGGACGGAATTCATCCTTAATTTTGGCAACCACCTGGCTATTCCGCGTACTCTCACGAAGCGACTCAGCGATGGCAGAACGCGGTGCCACATGGATTCGACAACTCCGCCCAAGCGCTCGTTCCAGTTGATCAAGCCGCGGCAAATCAGTGGGGTCCGCCAGCGCCAACAGGAATGCTCCCTCCTCCTCTCCAATGGGTACGCATTCGAACTGCCGCATGACGTCGACTGGTATTGAGGGGAACGATTCGAAGTCCACCCGGAACTCGTGAAGCGAGTGGTAGGGCACTCCGCACTGCTCGGCCAACGCCTGAGCCAATTCCGCGTCGGTGAGAAGCCCATCAGCCACTAAGGACGCATGCAGTTGCCGTTCTGGGCCTGACACCTGAGCTGACGCCTCATCAGCCTGGGCGGCTGTCAGCACACCTCGTCGAACCAAGACATCCAGCAGGGTCGCCTGTCGAACCAGTGTCGGCATCGTTTAACGCTCCCGGTCACTCGGTGAAGAACTAGGGGACGATATTAGTAGCCCCTGGCCTACGGCAATCACATCGGTGTGCAACTGATTGAGCTGCGCAATCGCCGTCACCGTGGTGCGGTAGCGGCGCGCGAGACCTGACAAGGACTCCCCTGGTTGCACGCGAATCCGAAGCACGTCCGAAGGGGTCTGCGCGGCATGGATGGCCACCAGCGAGACGGCTGATGTGGAAGAGGGACCTTCGTATACGTGTGAGGGGCGCACCTGGACGGGTGATGGCGTCACCACTGGTGGCGACGATGCGGTGGTGCGTTCCACCGGCGGCCGAAGTGCTTTCCCCGATGTGCGTGCAGCCTTCTGGCCGATGTCCTGCCGTACGTCGTCGAGTTGTTTGGTGAGCACCATCAGCCCCTCCTTGAGAGCTGTGAGTGACTGATCATGCTTCGTGACCAACAATTGGTCTCGCTCCGCCTTCAGGGTATTCATCTCGGTCTGACGCACCTCGACGGCCTGTCGGATTTCCAGCAATCGCTGGTGGCTGTCCGTGTTCTCTTGCCGGAGTTGAGCGACCAGCGCCCGCAGCTCAACCAATTCGGCCTCTTTCTTCGCGGCGGCGATCCGGGTCGCAGCCATCTCGGCCCGGAGCATCGAGAGCTCCGCTTCGCGCTCCCGTGCCACCGCCAGGACCTGCTCCCGTGTGTCAGTGGAAGCAAGACGATCCTGACGCTGGCTTGCACACCCCACCAGCATCACACCACTGGCCATCAGCGTAACGGCGACTGTACGGATTCGGGAACGACGGTCCATACACCTACCATGTGTTATAGGGAGTGCCCTCTGGTCCGACGAGCGGACTGCCACTGTGGATATCGGCAATGCCGCCGCTCTCTCCTTCATCGGCCATCACCTGCCAGGTTTGGTCCGAGTGGGTAAACGGATCGACGGGAATCCGCTTGAGATAGCCCACCTGCACTAACTCGCCCAGCGCTGGGGGATAGGTTCCCTTGTCCGCCCGATACTGGTCCAGCACGTCACGCATAGTGGCCAGGTCATACTTGAGCGTCCCCTCACGGGCCTTGATGACCGAGCGTTGAAATGAGGGAATCGCCAACGTCGCGAGAATTCCCACAATCGTCACAACCATCATCAGTTCGACGAGGGTGAAGCCTCGGTTGCCATGTCGGGGTGTGTCTCTCACCATTGACCTCATCGCGCCCGAATGATGGCGCGGCTGGTGCCCGTGACATCAGTCCCCGCCGGCGAGGCCTTCCCGGGCAACACCTGGAGATCCAGCGGAATCTGTCCTGGGGCTTTGGCCTGGAAAAACAGCATGGCGAGGAGCCCTTCGCCTGACGGCACGGCACCATCGCGGCGCAGCGTCAGCATGACCTGGCCCTCGGCCGTGCGAGACGCCAGTGCAACCATCCCGGGTGTCACTCGATGGAACTCCAAGAGCTTGGGATCAAATGTCACGGTGACTGAGGTCTCGCTGATCTGTTCGAGATGCAACGCCGTCAGGTCAACTCGAAACTCTTGCCCGACTGCGGCGGATACATCCAACGGCCGGAGCACCAGAGATCCGGTCGCCCGCTCTCCACCTGAGCCAGGGGTCATGGGAACTATGCCCTGCCCGTTCGGCACTGTAGGAAGACCTGATGGCGGAAGTGCCTCCTGTGCCGATCCTGCTCCAGCGGGCAATCCCGTATCGATTGCTGGAGCCCCGCTACTCGGTGGGACTGCAGGCATACCTGGCTTCGATCCCAACGAATCGGGAGCAGGATGCGGCCGTTGGCTCTGACTCGTTGCCTGCGACACAGGGATCGCTTGCGGAGCATAGAGCTGCGATGTCGCGAAGGTATTCTCGGTCCCCGACCAAAAGGCCTGTGCGGCCGAGGACGGGAGATCCATGTTACGAACCACGCGAGGCGTAATCGTCAACACGACCTCCGTGGACACTCGATCATCCTGCTTGGAGGTCAAAATGTCGCCAAGGATGGGAATGTCGCCGATGAAAGGGATGGTGGACTTAGTCTTACGTTTTTCGTCCTGAATGAGGCCCGCGAGCACGACCGTTTCGTCATCCTTCAACATCAAGACCGTTTCTGCCGTGCGCGTGCCGAATTTAAACTGTTTGATCTCCGGCGCGGCCTGCAGGGTCACTTGATCGCCCAACCGCGTGACCTCCACCTTGATCTTCATCATCACTTCGTTCATCAAATTGATGGTCGGTTCGACCGTCAATTTGACGCCCACGTCCTTGAACTCAATGGAGGTGACCGTGGAGGTCGTCGGCACCGCGCCCGTTGCAGCTTGACCCGGCAACACGTTCGTCGTGGAGAGCAAGATCGGCTGCTTGTCGCCGACGTTGATGGATGCAGCCTTATTATTCATCACGCGGAGTTTGGGAGAGGCTAGGGTCTGGGCATCGGACTCCTGTTTGAAAAAGTCCAGGATGACGCTCGCAGGCAAGGTAAACAGATAACTTTGTGGACCAATGGAGGTGAGCTGCTGATACGTAAACTGAGTTGTCGCCGTGGAGATCCCCCCCGATCCGCCCGTCGGGACCAGTCCTGTTCCGGCTTGTTTGGCATAGTTCAGTCCGTACTTCAGACTCTTCGTGCGATTAACCTCCAGCACCTCGACGTCCAGCTCCACCTCCGGTTCACGGCGATCGATCGCAAAGAGTAATTTCTCAGCGAGTTGCAGCTTTACCGGCTCCTCACGTACGACGATCGCATTCACCTTCTCATCGACATAAATATGCTTGCTCTCCAACATCGTCCTGAGCAAATTCACCGCGTCTTTGGCCTTCGCATTATTCAAGTAGTACGTCCGCATCAGGAGATCCTGATATTGCGCCTGCTTCTGCTTGTTGTTCGGCATGATCAACAGCGTCTCGGGCGCCACCCGTTGGGCAACCATGCCATTGGTATTCAGGATGAGGTTCAGCGCATCGTCGAACGCCATCTCCTTGAGGAAGATCGTGATCGGTTCGTCCCGCACTTCTTTATCGAAGATCACATTCAGGCCGGCCGTCCGTGCGACGATTTCGAAGACCTCTTTGAGCTTGGCGTTTTGGAATCGGAGCGAAATGGGCTGGCTGGATCCGCCGAACATCTTCGTGGAGCGCTGTTGTGCCGTGATCTCGGTGATGTGAGTCAGGGCTTGCGTCAGATGCGGATCGAGTTCGACCGCCCGTTCATAGGCCGTGAGGGCTTCCTCGGTACGGCCCAGGTTGAGCAGCTTATCGGCCATGTGCAGTTGATCGTTCGCTTCCTTCAGTCGGAGCGCATCCGCCATGCCCGTATGGTGCTCCACCTTCGTCGGGTCAAGGCCAAGCGCGGCCTTAAACTCAGTCAGGGCGTCCGCGATGCGACGCTCCTCCAATGCCCGACGTCCATTGCTGTAATGGGGGACCGCCGCCTGTTGCTTGGCGGCCTCGAGTTTGTCTTTGAGCGCTTCATCGAAAGGGTCCGTCTTGAGGGCATCCCGATAGGCCACCACGGCTTTATCCCATTCGCCGTCCTCGGCCAAGCGCTCAGCGCGTCGCAAGGT
This sequence comes from Nitrospira sp. CR1.1, assembly GCA_014055465.1. Taxonomy (NCBI): domain Bacteria; kingdom Pseudomonadati; phylum Nitrospirota; class Nitrospiria; order Nitrospirales; family Nitrospiraceae; genus Nitrospira; species Nitrospira sp. CR1.1. The sequence continues at coordinate 142,299 of WIAF01000010.1, read as the reverse complement.
CGGTGAGGCACAACCAGCCAACAACGTCACCACGAGGACCAGAGACGTGAGTCCAGACCATGGTCGCGAAGCGGGTTCACGCATACAGCAGGTCTCCCGGAAAGAATTCTTTTGCACCCTATTGCACCATCCCCTTAGACACTCAGCCGTCGCAGAGAACCAAGAACATTTGGAATGGGCGTTCATCAGGTGTACCCCGGAATACCTAAATCGACAATCTCCCCAGTGGTAGGGACTCAAAAGGAGGGAACGATCCCTGGAAGCAGCTCCGCCAGCCGTATCAGGCAGATAGAGAAACCGAGAGGTTACCGCGCGCTTAGTACAATGGAGATTATCCCTGCGACCAAAACCAGAAGTTGACCAGAGAGGTACCCATGGCATAAAACGTATTCGACCACCTTGAGCGAAGGATCGCGAAGCTCAGTCGCAGCCGCCGTCTCACCCGATCTCCAAACCGACGCATTTTCGAGCACGAGGCGCCTTGATTCTGAGTCTGCGTACGGAGCGGAAGTTAGGGGCGCGCCGGATTCAACACGAATTGCGGCGCCATCATGATCTCTGCCTCTCGCTCGACTCGATTCACAAGGTATTGGTTACCAATCAGGTGCTCCCTTTGGTTCGCCCAGCTCGACGGAAGTCACGCCATCAGTATGCCCGACTGATTCCTGGAGACCGCGTGCAACTCGACACGTGTAAGATTGCCCCGGGCTGTTATCAGTATACGGCCGTCGATGACTGCACACTCTATCGCGTCTAGCCGTGTTCCCTCGACGCACTGCGGCCAGCACGCTGGTCTTCTTGGACCCTGTCATCGAAGAAATGCCGTTTCCTGTGCAGCGGGTCCAAACGGATCGCGGTCGCGAATTCTTCGCGATGGCCGCTCAGCAGTGGCTCATGGACCACTGCATCAAATTCCGCCCCAATCGACCGGCCTCTCCGCATTTGAATGGCAAAGTCGAACGCTCGCAGAAAACCAACCGCGAAGAATTCTGGGCTGTGACTGATCCGCGAACACCTGACGTGGAATTGCGGTTGGCCGAGTGGCAACACCACTACAACTGGGCTCGGCCTCATGGCTCGTTGAACGAGCACAAACCAATCGAAACGTTCTGTGCCAAGCAGGAAGCCACGTCGGTTTGGGATGAGGTCGAATCCAAGTATGACCCGACTGGTGAGCGATTCCAGGTGATTCACTACCAAACAGACTTAGCACTCAGGCGCCATATCGAAGCGAGATTTTAGGCCCAAGAAAAGTGAACCGATGTCTCCGAATCGCACAGATCTGGTGGGGACCAACGGTAATTTTCACTTATCTCAGCATGACTATTTCCCCACTTTCATTGAATGTAAATCGGGCATAGCCGTATCCAGGAGGCTCGAACCTTGGCATATCCTTGACGTGCACACGATATTCCCCTTTCAGCGAAAGGACCCGTGGTTGGGTAATCTCGTTGAAGCCCTCATATTTCTTACCATATTGCACCTCATCAATCGATTGCTCCCCACTTAAAGCCCAAATTACATCCCACTGATTACCCTCCTTTTTCTCTTGAATGATGAGCTCGATTACGTTGTACTTCGTAATCTTACCGTCGACAGGGTCATGGAAACGGAAATAAACTGCGTCGCCATATTTACCCTCCACTGTCACAATAAAGCCCCGGGAGCAAGACAAAAAGGTACAGGAAATAACTGCTAGCAGTACAATGAAAATCAACGGATTTCTTGCCATTTTTCAATAGTCTATTGCGGTTGAAGGGTACGTACCTTTATAGATTTCTACGGCATATTCACCTTGCTGTTCAATATTATAATCACTGAATAGGCGGTCCTTATCATAACTAAATTTGTAGGGGTCATACAGCTGACCACTCAAGTATTTCGCGCCTTGTAGGAGAAACCCTTGAAATAGCACATTGATGCCGTGTTGAAATTGCATAACATGAGTCATTTCGTGAATGAACAGTTTTGGGAAACTGTTAGCCATATTGCCATTATCCTGTGGCCAATAGATATTTCCGTCTGGAGCCATGGCAAATCGTTGCCCCTGCAATAAAATGTATTTAGAGTTGTAAATCCGCACGGACGATAGATCGACCTTCTCACTAAAAACAGATCGGGCTAATTCAACTTCATCAGGGGTCAATTCTCTTGAACCTGAGGGACCGCTGGCATTTATATACGATGTTGCCACTATGATAGGCAATGCAATCGCGCCCCCTATCAAGCCTTGCTTTGCCCCTTCTCTCGGGTCTCTCTTGTTAATTGCGGCATAGGTTGCACCGGATGCCGCAAATCCACATGCACCGCCAAGCTGTGCGCAAACCGGAAGCGTATTCGCAACTCCCATCGCAACGACACCTGCAGCTCCGCCCAAAGTTCCTCTTACCAAATTGGCATTTTTTCCTTCGGATTGCGCAACCGCAGCTTGTGTAAGTCCTGATGCTGCGCCGGCGCAAATCGGTCCCGCTGGGCCACAAACCCAATAGCCTATAGCCCCCGACACTACGGGCGCTACATAGCGGCCCAGGAATTTCCCCACATCGCCCAGGAAGCGCTGACCAGTTGGATCTGTGTACCTATAGGGATTGTTTCGTACATATGTATAGCGATTTAGCGTCTGAGGATCCTTTGGGTTTTGAACGATCGTATCTGCACTCATAAAGCGCCCTATAGTCGCATCGTAGTAGCGTGCCTCGTAGTAGTAGAGGTTTGTGGTACTATCGAGCTCCTTACCCGTATACTTATACGGTACGTCGATGACCGGTGTGATCAAGCTCTGATTCATGCGTGGCGCGCCGTACGGATAATATGCGATGGACTGAACCTTCAACCCCGTGCTGTCGGTGATCACACTCGATGAGCCGAGGTGGTCCGCATGGTAATAGTAGGTCGCTCCACCGGAACCGATGGTCGCAATGCGTTGTCCGCCCGCGAAGATCATCCGTGAACAACTCGTGTTGTCACACTCGTAGAGCTTACTGATATACCGCGTGGTCGTGGACCCTGCGTTCTTTTTGACCCGCTCGCCGTCGCCGTCATAGACGAAGGTGGTAGTTTGGCCCGCCGTCGTCACCGTTACGGGCTTGTTCTCGAGATTGTAGGTCAGCGTGCGCCCCGCCCCGCTGGTCAGGTTGCCATTCGCGTCGTAACTGTAGGTATTACTGCCGGCGGTCGCAACCGCATGGGGACGGACACTGCTCGAGCCGCTAGGGGGATAGGTGTAGGTGCCTACCTGGGTATTGAAGGTCAGATTCCCCAGTTCATCGTAGGTGTACGTGAGTGACGTATTGGTCCCGCTGGTCCCATAAGGACCGTTCGCCAAGGTCAGCCGACTCAAGCTGTCATAGCTCAAGTGCTGATCCCCGCCTCCTCCCGCCACCAGGTTGTCGTAGATGTCGCTGACATTGCCGTCTGGCGTATAGACATACCGAAGATCCTGATAGGCCGTACCACTACTGCCGCCACCACCACTGCCTGTGGTCAGGACAATCGTAGGCATGAACACGGTATTGTCGCAGGCTGAGGTGGTCAGCTTATTCGTCACAAAATCAAGCTGATCTCCCGTCGCCACCGTATTGGACAGATTGAAACTGTAGCCGGTGGTATCCCCGGCGGCGATGGTCTGCTGCCAGAGGACCGCCCCGTTCTTCTTGATGGTCACCTGAACACCATCTATCCCGCAGGAGGTGTCCCCATCGAAGGTCGTACCGGTGATCTGGACACTACCCGCAGACGGCGCGACCCATCGGCGCACGGCATCGGTGCTGTTGCCCGGATGGCTCCCATCGTCCCACAAGCCGATATAGCCGTCGGTCCCACTCCAAAAATTGCCATTCCAGGTGAGTTGGGCTCCCGTTGAGCTCAGGTAGTACCAGCCCTGCTGACCCTGTACCCCAGAGAAGTCCGCCACGGCACTATAGGTCGTGCTACTGCCACCGCCGCCGCCAGAAGTCGTCAGGACAATCGTGGGCCTGAACACGGTGTTGTCGCAGGCCGAGGTGGTCAGCTTATTCGTCACAAAATCAAGCTGATCTCCCATCGCCACCGTATTGGACAGATTGAAACTGTAGCCGGTGGTATCCCCGGCCGCGATGGTCTGCTGCCACAGGACGGCCCCATTCTTCTTGATGGTCACCTGAACACCATCTATCCCGCAGGAGGTGTCCCCATCGAACGTCGTACCGGTAATCTGGATGCTGCCAGCAGAGGGCGCCACCCAGCGGCGCACGGCATCGGTGCTGTTGCCCGGATGCCCCCCATCGTTCCACAGGCCGATATAGCCGTCGGTCCCACTCCAAAAATTACCGTTCCAGGTGAGCTGAGCTCCCGTTGAGCTCAGGTAGTACCAGCCATGGAAGCCCTGCGTGCCGGAAAAATCGGCCACAGCACTATAAGTGGTATTGGATCCCCCTCCACCACCTCCGCCACCAGAACCTGGGCCATTCGTCTTTAAGGTACAGAGCCGAAAGTTCTGCTGGCTGCAGACGGTATTGCTGGCATTGGCATAGGTCATCGTGGTGGACACGCCATTGCCATAGGCCGTCGTGCCGGCCTGCCCAAACGCATTGTAGTTGATGTACTGAATATAGGTGGTGGTGCTTTCAAACACCTTGTCCAACACCGGCCCATTGTAGGCATAACTAATGGTCTTCGCAGGGGCGCTCGGATAGGTCACCGTCAGGAGCCGCCCGAGCCCGTCATAGGTGCTTTGCGTGGTGTAGGTCGTGCCATCCAACGTTTTGTCCGACTGGGTAATACGACCGAGTCCATCGTACTGGAACACGACCGTCCCTGACGCATCGACGACCTGTTGCAATCGCCCCTTTCGGTTATTTGTGGATCCGTCATAGGTGTAGCGGACATCCCCGGAGCCGACGGCCTTCTGCGTCGTGAAGTCCTTTTGCACCCGACGGTTGAGCGCATCATACTGGAACCACAGCACCTGGCCTTTGGCATCGGTCTGCTTGGTCAAATTGCCGGCCGCATCGTACAGGTAACTCCAATTCCCCATATCGGGGTCATGCATGGCGGTCTTCCGGCCTAAGGTGTCATAGGTCATAGTTGAGACGTTGCCCTTGGCATCCGTCACGGACAGAAGATTGCCCTGTACGTCATACTGATAAGTGGTCGTAGCATAGGGGGTGCCGACCGCCGTGTCACAAGTACTCGTGGTACTTTGATATTCATCGACACGAACCGTCCGGCCGTAGGCGTCTTTAGTCTCACGCTTGCGATGGTCGGCCGCATCAATCGTGACCGTGACCCAATCTGCGAAGCAAGCGAGGCCCCGGGTGCTGTCTGGACTGTCCATGCGCACGACCCGCCCGAGCGCATCATAGCTTGTCGTGGCCCACCGGCCAGTGACGGATTCGAGGGTTTTAAAATAGGCCAAGCTTTTCTTCCGGACTGCTCCGCGGCTGTCGTATTGCACCTCGGTCACAATGATCTTGGCATCCGGTCCGGTGCTTTCTTTCTTGAGCGAACGGCCTAATCCATCAAAGTAGGTAGCGCTCGTAAGTGCCGTAGCCAGGCCGGCGCCGGAGGTGCTCGTCAACACATGCTGGGTGCCGATGGTGAAACCTATGCCGTAGTTGTAGGTAGCCGTGGTGATCAGCCCATCCGGAGTCGTGGTTTTGCTCTTGCGGCCGAAGGCGTCATATTCGCTGGTCGTCGTTTGATTGTTTGGATCGGTTACGCTCTTGACCTGGCCAAAGAGCCCCTTGTCCGTGGCCACGCCGTCCACCCCGTAATATTGGGTGGTCACCACATGCCCCAGCGGATTGACCGTCGTCTTCGCGAAGGTATTCATGCTGTCGTAGGTCAAGGTCGTGGTATTTCCATTGGCGTCGCGGGTACAGAGGATATTCCCCATGGCATCGTAGGCCATGCGAGTCTCGGGATTGGTCCCACCGTTGAGCCAGCGGACCGTACGTGTGAGATGCCCCAACGTGGGAGTCTGGTTCGTCGAGGCCGTCCCGCAACTAGCCGTGCCGTCGTAATAGAGCGTAGTCTGAGCGACCTGAAGACTGAGTCCAATCCCTTCATAAACCGTCTCACTGGTCGGGAACCCCAGCAACCAATCCGCCGTGTTATTGGCGAAGGTCCGGATCAATGTCCGATCGTCAGTAGTCGTACTAATGTCTCCAACCTGGTCTTCGCGCAGGACATTGCCGTAGGTGTCATATTGGGCGTAAACGGTTCTGGTTTGCTTCGCCCCATTGTCAATGCTGGCATCCACCTGAGTTACTGGAGTAAAGAATGGCGCCACACCATCGGCATCAGCCAAATAGGCCGTCGTTGCGTCCGACCAGACATGGCCAGTCGCATCAGTCACCTTTGTCCGATAGGGCAGGCCCTTCGTGTAGCCATGCGCGACGTTCGGGTTGTTCGTCCCCACGGCCACGTCATTGCCTTGATGAAACCATGTCTCGGAAAGGAGCTGCTCGCCTGTGGGCCCCACCGGCCCAGTCACCTTGACGTAGTTGAAACCTCGGAACTCCCGCTCGCCGATATGGTGATACCCACCGCTGTAGGTGTGGGCCGTTGTGAGCGCAGTTCCAGCACAGGCCGAAGTCGTGCTGTTCCAATTGTCGCACGTCGTAATCGTCGCGGTGGTCTGGACGGGATACGGTAACTGCGCATTCGTGTACTGCGACGAAGGTACGTAAGTGATGGTTGTTGTTCCGCCAAGGCCATTGGAGAGACTCGTTAGCAAATCCGGCAGGGGATTGTTCGGATCAGACAGGAACATGTAGGAGCCACCATCCCAGGGATTCATATAGACGAGGTCATGTTTCCCTTCCCCGTTAAAATCTCCCACTATCCACCGATCTTTGAGCTCGGTCGCCCCCGCATTCCCCCATTGCGCCGAACCAAAACCGCTCCCGGTAGATGGAAAGACATAGAGTTGGCCACCCCACGGGTTGTGATACGTGAGATCACTCTTGCCATCCCCATTGAAATCCCCGACCAGCCAGCGTCCGCTTAATTCCGTCGCTCCTGCATTGCCCCATGACGCCGAGCCAAAATTACGCCCGGTAGATACGAACACATTGAGTTGGCCGCCCCACGGATCGTGGTAGGTGAGGTCACTCCTGCCATCTCCATTAAAGTCCCCTACTAGCCACCGACCATTGAGTTCTGTCGCCCCTGCATTGCCCCATTCGGCCACGCCAAAATTGTCCCCGTTAGATGGAAAGACATAGAGTTGGCCACCCCACGGGTTGTGATACGTGAGATCACTCTTGCCATCCCCATTGAAATCCCCGACCAGCCAGCGTCCGATTAATTCCGTTGCCCCCGCATTCCCCCATTGCGCCGAACCAAAACCGCTCCCGGTAGATGGAAAGACATAGAGTTGGCCACCCCACGGGTTGTGATACGTGAGATCACTCTTGCCATCCCCATTGAAATCCCCAACCAACCACCGACCTTTGAGCTCCGTCGCCCCTGCATTGCCCCATTGCGCTGAACCGAAAGTGCTTCCTGTGGATATAAAGACATTCAGTTGGCCGCCCCACGGATCATGGTAAGTGAGATCGCTCTTGCCGTCTCCGTTGAAATCCCCCACCAGCCATCGTCCCATCAAATCTGTCGTGCCAGCACCGGCCCAGGCGGACCAGCTCAAACTTGTTCCTGTCGAGATGCCGACAAGAATCTGACCCATCCACGGAGCGTGAAACGCCAAATCATTCCTGCCGTCACCGTTAAAGTCGCCGACGAGCATGCGATCCCTTAAATCTCCTCCCCCTGATCCAAACGACGACCAAGTGGCATTACTAAAATTCGATAGTGCACTGGATACGCCCATTGTGATCGCAGGGAGTACGCTTCCCCCACTCACGGCTCCGGAGGCATCAATTAAAGCATCCTTCCCAGTTTGCTGAATGGAGACCAATATGGAGTTGGACGTACTGGTACTCTGACTATAGGTGAGCGCATAGGCGCGGACGAGGGCCGAGTTCGCCCTGACCTCAATGGTCTTCAATCGCTTCGCAGTTTTGATGAGATAATTGCCGAGATACATCGCCGGTGCATCAGATCTATTTTCAAGATAGAATTTGACCGTGTTCGTTGGGGCTGTTGCGCCATTCCCGGTGTAATCGATATGGTCAAGATAGGCCTGTCCCTGGTCCCCCGCATAGGCGACGGTCATGAAATTGCCGTCACGGTCTTCTACTCGCTCTAAACACCATTTGAATATCCTTGTTGCATCGGCAGGATCACTCATCCGAGTCGATGATGTTGTACCAAAGAGATATTTCTTGCCCGTCTTATCCGTGACCTCCCACCCAGCTGATCCTCCAGAAAGCTTCTTGACCCTGAGAAATCCGCCTTCAATCTTGGCGCGATATTCGTCAGACGACGCGGGGGATGGAGCCGGCACGAGATCAGCACTCACTCCATTGACACGAATGGTATAGACTCTGCCGGCTTGTTCGTCACTCGCCGTAGGAAGATAGGGCACGCCCCAGCGAGTTTGTCGCTCAATGGCCCCGACCTCCAGCTTCCAGCCCATCCCGACCCAGCCATTTCCGCCAGCACTCGCATAGGTCAGCGCTAAATTCGGCTGCACCCCGTTTCTCCCAGGTACCACGTCAATGGGAATACTCGTCGTCGCCATACCCGTGAATGGATCGGCGTGGACAGCACCTCCAACACCACCGATTGGAGAATCCGTATCCGTCTCTTTTGCCATGCTGGGGGAGCCAAGCATGAACATCAAGGCCGTGCCGAGTACCAGTATGAATATGAAGGGCAGACGACGAATGGTACGCATTCTGGCTCCTTGTTGCGCGATGACGTCGATGGTGGGAAACCACTTGTGCATGCGCCTGAGAGTAGTAGAGCCAGAGTCATCTCCACAATCACCCCAGATGCATGTACACCCATCTGGCGGGCATCAGGTCACAGGCTGGTCGATTCACAGAAAGGAAGGAATTCGACACGGGTCAAGGGTGGTAAATGCTTCAATCTGGCGTTCGTGGAAAGAAGAGTGAACATGTCTGGACCTTGCAGCAGAAGAGAGCACGGTGGCGAGGGAGCGCCGACGCTTACTCAGAAGGAGGGCCCCCGAAGGCGGGATTGAGTGCTGCATGTACTGGCATTAGACTCGCCGGAGTGCTTCTCCTCCAGCAAGAACGACTCAGGCTTCCGTTCGGAGCAAGGACATACTATGGTGGCTGCACAGAAGTCTCATTGGCCGTTTCCCTACAGTGACCAGTCGAGTCGACCAGCTCAAACCGGCGTGCTTCTCCTTTCATCCACCTTTCAAGTGGTGCACCTCAATGCTGACGGGCGCGCATTGCTTCAGGAATTGATCATGCGGCCAGGGCCAACGGTAGACCTGCCTCCAGTCATACGATCATTCTGCCAGGAACTCATCCAAATGCTTCCTCCGTCTCCCGAATCGACCGACTGGGAGAATGTGCGCCTCTCTCAGACCGCCTTGTCTCGCTCTGGTCGAATCATGCTCCGCGCATTTGGTATCCCGTCACCGCTGCATCCTGGTGACGGGCAGCTACTCGTGCTGATTGACCGACTTGAGCTGTCAGATGAACGAGGCTATGCACACCCCGCCTCGGCCACGCCGATTCATTTGACACCACGCGAAGCAGCGGTCATGCGCTACCTCCTCGAGGGCCTCACGAACAAAGAAATTGCGAACAAGCTGAGCATCAGCGAGCACACGGTGAAGGATCATCTGAAACGCTTGATGAAAAAAACTCGGGTGACGACCCGAACCGCCGTGGTCAGCCGACTGCTGAGTGACCACCGTCTGCTCGCTCAACTCGCAAATGCGCCCGTCCCTTCCGCGGACCAGGACATCCATGACCTCGCGGTGTAATCAAGCTCCGCTCGATGTTCTGCCCATACCGCGGATGGCACCGGCAACAGTCCTCACCGTCTTAACACTAGTGCTGCTGGTCGTACCGACTACCTTCGCAAACGGCACCCTCTTTGAGTGCGTGGATGCCCATGGCAAGACAGTATTCACAGATAGTCCCCGCCAGTTTCTCTCCTGTCACGCCGTCAATCTTCTGTCGCCTAAGGCCTCGACAGGACCGATGCCTCCGACCGGCATGCCGTTTCCCCCTAACGCGCCGCAGCATGTCGGTAAAACTCCCTCCTCTCCCCTCTTGTTGGACTATTCCCATGCTACCGCCGTTCCGGTGGAACGCTCGGGAAGTGTCCTCGTTGTCATGGCCACCTTGAATGACTCCAAACAGGCACGACTCATTGTCGACACCGGTGCGTCGCAGACCATCATTTCGCGTCGACTTGCCACGGAGCTTGGATTGGCCTCGACCGCCTACGCAACACGCGTACTGTTGCACACCGCAAGCGGTTCGGTTCAGGTGGACGCGGTGATACTGGATGCGATTCGCATCGGCGGGGCAGAGCTCAGGAATAGCCAGGTCTTAATCCACGACCTTCCCGATCTCCCATTTACGGTTGACGGGCTCTTGGGATTGAGCTTTCTCGGGGCGTATCAGATTACCCTCGACAGCAGCCGAGGAGAATTGCATCTGAAGTCACTGCCAGAGAAAACACGTGAACTCGGGGATAGATAGATAAGTGGCAGTGGGAACCGGAGCAGTGACATCGCGCGGACATGTGATTTCTTGAATCTCTTCGCTGTGGCGATCTGCCCCCACTTGTGCTGGAGTCACGTCGCGCGCTTCAACACAGACTACGGTGCGGCAACAAGGACGTCGAGGCGCTGTTTGACACCTCTGCTCACGGAAACAGACACAGCGGTTGGAAAATCATTCGGCAGAGCATTCTCGACTGTTTCGAGCGCCTTGGGCGCCGTGTCCACGACCTCTTCTAGCACCATGGCAATAGCTGATCTCGAGAGACCGGCGGCTAGTGCGGTCTGCACGAAATGCCGGCGCTGAATTTCATCGATCCGGTAGTGACGGTTCGTGCCGACCGACATGGAAAGCTTCATCTGCTTGCGCTGCACCTGTCCTGCCTCAAGGCTTGGCTGGGCAGTCAGCACATCATAGAGCGGCGTCAAGCGATAGCTGCCGCCGGGGCCGAGAAAGATGCTGAAATTCTTCGCATGTCCGTCCGTGGCCCCAATGAGCCAAAAAAATATCTGCGCCTTCAATAGCGTCTCTCGGTCCACCGTCGGACTATCGCTGCCTCTCAGGACCTCAAGCATCTGTATCAGTCCCGGCCCGCCTTCACTCTGATATTTTCTCGTCGGCGGCACCGAGAGCACCTGACAGAAGTCCTCCTGGGGCATGCGCAGCAGGCGCTTGTCCGCGGTCCATCGCCGGTCGAACCGTTCGACGACCAATGCCCGCATCCCATTGAAGTCCTGCATCTCCGCCTTAGTGACCGGCAACCCAAACGCGGCGGCAAGCCTGAGGCAGTAAAATTCATTCTCGACACTATTGGACAGATCAATCCCATCTGGCAAGCGGCCAATCTGCTTTTTGAATATATGCGTGGTCGGCGTGGTACCCGACGGCTTCCACCACTGTCCCTTGTGCCGGAGCAGCGCTGTTTTCTCCTGGGCTCCGGCCACAGAAATCCGAAAGTCCACATCCCGACTCAGCCCTAGCGGAGCCTGCGACAGGCCCTGCAGTAGTCTCTCTATCGCCGACTCGTTCACCAACTCACCTGTGATCGCGCCGCTCTCACCATCGGGCGCATTCTCGTCGAGCCCCATGAACTGCAGCGCGCCCACGCAATCGCGCCCGATGGCCGCCAACAGGCTGTAAAAATCTGTTCCGGCCGCGCCGACCTTTTCGGCCACGCGCCGGCGTAACGTATCGGAATCCGGCAACAGATTGTCGAAGACCGCCGTGACCGCCGCCCCCCTGTATGCGTCCTCCCGAAGAGGAAGCGACAACGACACGGGCATTGCATACTCCCAGTCGAGCCACGCGGGCTCATACTGGAAATCAATGGCGCCCGTGGCAGCCTTGTTGAGTCGGCCGACCGGTCGGTTATTTAGCAGCACGCGCAATGGCGCATGGGCGCGGCGGCGGGACATCAGAAGATCTCCTCGATGTCCGCAGCCTGCCCCTTCGACCGTGGCACAATCCGAAGCTCGAGATCGAGCGCCGCCAGAATCCCCAGTATGGTCTGCAGCTTCGCTGCCGGATGACCCGTCTCGATCAGAGAAATCGTTTCCTGTCGCAATCCCGCCTTATCGCCAAGCTGTGACTGGCTGAGCCCCTGCTTCTTCCGGGCGCGGCGTACGAGATTTCCGACCTGTCGTGGATCGCGTGCGAGGTCTTTCATCGACATGCCTTATTTCCTAACTGATCATTATGTGCCATGTCACATAAAATGGCAATATGATACTTGGAGCATATTTAGCCTGTATGCGACATCTATCATACGAGACGTATGACGCGCGAGGGTGTGCGGTGAAGGGATGCTACTTTTCTGAAGAACTAGAATCTCGAGTGGTCCAGGGGAGATTCAATCGCGTCGCATCAATCGAGACTAGTTTGGCCAAATAACTGCCCATATTGAGACGCTCGCCGCGCGCACTGCGCTCACGCACTTCGCCGATCCGTCTCCAGATCATCGGATGTGGCACGCTGGCAATCGCGCGCTTCCACCATTTCTCCCACACCTTTGGGTCCTTCCGTCGGCCGGACAGCTCTAGCACGATGCTCAATAGCCTCGCGTTCGAAGCTTCTCGTTCCTCATCCTTCTCGGGACTGCTCTCATCCGATTGCTCAATGAGGAGGAACGGGTCGAGCTCTCGTCCGAGCTGCGGCAATTCACGCTGACTGGCTCCGACCATCTCTTCACGGAATTCTCGCGTCTTTTTATCCGTCGCCCACCAGGCTGGCCCCGCCTCCCAAATAATCTCAAACTCCTTCCCCTCAGGCGTTCGAATCGGCACATATTCCCAGCGCGAAATAAATTCCTTTTCGAGCAACTCACGATGAGCCTCATCTAATTGCTGCTTTACCAGCGACAGGGCACTGTGTCGCTTGATCTGCCAATTCCGGACCAGTTCGGAATACTTTTGTGAAGCCGTTCCACGCCCAAGGTAAAACAGATTGTGCAACAGTTGATGCAGCAGTTTTGTGATTGATCCATGAAGATCTCGAAAGAGTTCATGATCGATGACGATACAATTGCCCGACCGCAGGCTCATCCAATACCACGTGGCAAGCTCAACCTCGTACTTATCTGCCACAAAGCCATCCGCATTGACTTGCCCTGGCAACACTACCGTTTGAAAGATATGAAAAACGATTCCCTTGTTCGAGCGAGGACGCTTCTCCGTTCCTCCTGATTCGCCTTCCTGTCGCCAATCCCGCCCGGCGCCAATCATCGTCCCAGCCATGCGTAGGAAGAATCGATCCATTTCCTGATACGAAGCCCCGCCAAGACCTTTCCCGCTCGCCTCCAACAATTCGCGCCCTGAGATCTTGACTAACTGATTAAACGGCTCGCCGCTGCTCATCGCGGCTTTCGTCCACCGTTCAAACCCCCGAAAGAACTCGAGATCGATTGAATTTGGAAGCCCCAAATCGCCGCTACCGTAGACCACCAACGAGACTTTGCACAGACGGCCGTTGCGCCACACATCTCTATAGATCTGTTTCTGGTAAGAGGCTCGTTTCGCTCCCGTCGGCCGACCTTTGGCTTCCCACAGTGGAATCGATCCCAAGATATGCTCGCTGAGGAGATGATCGGGAGTGGTAACGGACAAGGAGCCTGGATCGGTAAGAGTGCCGGGAAAGACTAACTCAGCGGAGATCCCGACAGGGGAAAGAGTCTCTTCATCCGGTTCCGAAAGCGGTGTTAAATCAACGTCCATCAGCGTAACGTTATGTATTAATTCTTTCGTAAGATTCTAACGTAGGGACACGACTTGTCAGGCGCTTAATTCTTGCTTTGTATTGCACAATCAATGTCTTACAAAAACTGTGTTGTTCATCGAAGTAGCGTGACTTCATTCAAGTTACGTCGTTCTTCACTCAACTAGCGAAGGAATTGAGCCGTTTTCTTCACTCAACTAGCGTGAGCTTCACCGAACTAACGCGAAATCTTCATTCAAGTAGCGATGGGACTGTGGATAACTCACTTCTCGCACCCTCTCATCGCTCGTGCTCGATCCGGTAATACTATAAATATTCAAAAATGCTGAAATATTTCGGACTGAGAAAAACCATTGCCAACGTTGTTCAGCATGCCGCCCGTCTGTTCGTAAGTTGAATGAAACTTTTCACCGAAGATCCCAGACTAGGTCAACTTGTCACGAAACTCCTGGATGCGCTCCGACGCCTGTTTTAAGGCTTCTTCAATCATTGGGATTTCATGCGGCTTGTTGGAATGAAAGAGAATGGTCAGCATGAACCCACGGTCTCCACCCCTCCCACGCTCCACGAACCGCACGGCTTGGGCGCCTTCATTAATTCTTGGTTTGCGATCGATTTCCTGTCGGATGCGGTCTCGAGTCCACGATTCTTTTGAGGCACGGCGAGCGATCGCGTGGAGGCGTGGCTCGTCATGAGCCAGGGGGAGTAATGCCTCTGCGTGGGCCGCCGTCATGTGACTTTCAGGTCCAAAGAATACGTTCAAGATAGTCTCTGGCAATTTCAGAATGCTGAGCGCCTTTGAAATGCGTGATTTATGACAGCCCAGACGTTCGGCTAACTCGGACTGCTGAAAACCATACCGTTCGATCAGGGCTTGATAGGCCTTGGCTTCCTCTAAGGCCGACAAGTCCTTCCGGACGACGTTGTCGATCAACGCCTCGGCGGCAGCTCGGTCTCGGTCCTTCCGACGTACCAGAGCCGGAATCGAAGGCTTGCCGAGTAACGCACAAGCCCGCCATCGCCGCTCGCCGGCAACCACTTCATACTTGCCCTCCTCCACAGGTCGGATCTGAATAGGAGTGAGGACTCCGTAAGCGCGAATTGATTCCAATAGCTCCTGGTCAGCCGAAGCATCAACCTCGGATCGTGGTTGGTCAGGACTCGGCACCAGCCGATCGAGCGGGACTTCGACGACCTCTTCTAGCCGACGTAGTCGATCCCCCTCTTCCGCAACCACGGGAGCCACTTTGACAGCCACAGACGAAGCCGTGACTTCTGGGCTTACCGGGACGGATGCAGATGCGCTACCTCCAACAGCTGCGGTGGGGGGTGTTGATGGTATTGGGCTATTGGGCGTTGTGGGCTCTGGTCCGGGCTGCTCACCTTGTGTATCCAAGCCGAGAAGGGCAAACGGGCGAATACGACGAGCATCACGATCAAAAGAGGCTTCGAGATCAGCCAGGTGTGATGACTTTGGGCGTTCCGATTTAATCTCTTTGCCTTTCGAGAGAGGGGGTTTCTCCTCTTTGCCTTTGGAGACTTGTTTGGTCGTCATGATTCACCTGCCCCAACCTCGACCGGTTCGTCCATGTCTTCCGGCTCCGCCAATGCACCTAACCCCATACGCGCCAAGACCTCGCGGCCTAAATCCATAAACTCGCGTGCGGCATTGCTCTGCCGATCTAGTTGAAAGATCGTCTTCTTTAGCGATTCCGATTCTTGGATCTTGGCAGCCAATGGAATCGCGGTCTTAAATACAAGGTCTCCGAAACGACGTTCGATCACGCCCCGCATGGATTTACAGACGTTCTTCCGCCCATCATGCTGCGTGACAAGGATCCCCAAACACTTCAGGGCAGGATTGGCGCTATCAACTACATCGCGCACCAGCTCCATGAGGTCCTCGTATCCCGTGATGCTGTATTTTGATCCGGACATCATGGGGGTCAGGTAGTAGTCTGAAGCGACTAGAGCGTTGATCGTGAGGATTGAAAGGGTTGGCGGACAGTCAATCAGGACAATATCATCATCCCCAAATGCCATCTGCTCCAGGCGGCGCTTCAACACGATAGAGGGCATCGTAGGATACACCCTGGGAAGTTCGCGATCTGCTTTGGTCAAGGACACATGGCCGTAGATGAGGCGAACCTCTTTCTCGATGGTGTCATACCACGGTGCGGTCATGTCCTCATCGCGTTTGTTATCCATCAGTAGTGTGGCGGCAGTCACTCTGGCTTCGTATGGACTTACCTTCCCAAGTGTCGAAGATGCATTCGCTTGCGGGTCAATATCGACCACGCAAACGGGATGACCAAGTCTAGAAAGTGCTGCCGCGAGGTTCACCACCGTCGTGGTTTTGCCAACTCCACCTTTCTGGTTAATAACGGCCACTACATTCGGCATTAGTACCTCCTTGACCTACTATGTATAGGCCAGACTCCGGACGATTAGAATAACCAACCAGGTCCGGACATCTAACTTGCCATGGCGTTTTGTCTAACATGCACAGGATTAGCTTGTGGACATGGGGCAGCAATTAGATGTTTCCTTACGCCTGACGGTGCAGTCTGTCAACTACTTTATATAATAACTATATTCAATCAGCTCAAAGCACAAATATTTTGCAGTTGCGCCCGCGCAACTCAAGGAGATGCGATGCGAGCTGGATATGGCAGCAGCGTTCGATTCAATACTTTTAATTGTGCGTGAAATATAACTATAAACATTATCTTGCCGTTATATTGATATCGATATGGTTTAAGTATGTTTCTATGAGCCAGCGTGGAATGTGAAAATGTTCATATTCCACGTAATGCTCTAAATGACGCGAATAGAATATTTGAGAGTTGCGCCCGCGCAACTTCGAGTTGGATAGGGATCTTATTGGGATGGCGAAGATAGGGTGGGGTACTTTGATCTGAGCCGTCCGTACATTCGCTGCTTCAGCAAATAAAAAAGCAGGCCTTGCTGAAACGTCGTTTTATCAGGATTCTGGCCGATGTCATGAAACCGAGCGCGGACTTCCTCCTCAAGAGATTTCCGCTCAGAGGCCTGCAGCGACTCGTAGACGATCTGCAAATCAGCCCGATCTTCCTCGCTCAAATGTGCGAGCAAGTTCTCAATCGACCGCACATCTGATGCATCTACCAGCTTTGGCCGGCGACGCGTCCGCAATGGCTTCGCCTGCTGGTGTACGAGTTTTTGATAGGAACATGGTCTGAGCTCGTACAGACCGGCGCGTTTTCCCCCTCCTGGATGAACGACATTCACGATATCCACATCCGGATGTGCCAGCCGTTGGAGCGCCTGGTGAATGGTGGAGCGACTCAATCCCGTGCGAGCTTGCATACGATCCAGTGTCATCGCCACGGGATTGCGGCGGCGACCGAATGCTTCTCGGACAAGTTGTAAGTAGACGAGTTGGGTAGGCGCTGACAGGGCCGTCATCCCACCATCCAAGAGAAAGTGGAGTAGGCCGGTGTAGGCGAGGGGTGACCAGACGGACTCGCTAAGAAGGGCAGCTGGAAGAGGGGCGGATTCAGTGCCTTCAGGGGTAGGATTGTGCTCAGGAATATTCATCTAAGCCATTGATGTCTAAGTGCGATTAGCGGTTTTGCGTTAGCTTGTCATTTGTCCATATAAAAATGTGTATAGTCGTCTTATGGACAAATGTCAAGTGCTGGACTACTACTTCATAAAAGAGCGCCTTTGACGAAGTCCTAGGAATGGGTTATGCTGTGCGCGTCATGGACGTGAAGAGGAGAAATCGTGACGGCGGACGAATGCGACCAACCGACTGATGGCCTGTCCCCGATGGCGGTTTCCCAGGCTGGGGCAGGGGAGCGGATCAAGCATCCCCTGACCCTCCAGCCGGCTCACGACGATGATCGGATTCATCTCCAAGCGACGTTCTATCACTACCTGCTGTTCTGCCAGGCGAACAAAGCGGCGAGCACGCACCGGATCTACCGGTCCACCCTCTGGGCCTTCTACCGCTGGTGGAGCCAGGAACGACCCTACGAGACGCTGGGTCCCACGCTGCTCCATGCCTACAAGATTTGGCTCTGCGAGACCCGCGATCAGGGGCATGAACGGTTGCAGGCGCGGTCGATCAATAACTATCTCGCCGCGGTCCGGGCATTGTGTCGGTGGATCAAAGCCCGTCATGCGATGAATTGGGATCCCGGCCGGGAGATCCCGGATGAGCGGGTCGATAACAAGACCTATCAGCGGTTGCCACTGAGCCCCGCGCAAGTCACCACGTTGATCGAGCGCTTCAATGATTCCCTGATCGGTCGACGCGATGCCGCCATGACCTATCTCATGGCGAAAACCGGCCTGCGCGCGATCCAGGTCCAACGGGCGGATTGTGGGGATCTCGAGTGCCTGCAGGTTCAGGTGGCGCAGGGGGCCGATCGGGAAGGGGCGCGCAGGGGCTCGACGGCCATGCGGGAGCAATGGATCTTGCGGACACAGGGCAAGGGGCAGCAGACGAAAGAGAGTTTTGTGAACCTGATGCCCGAGGTCTACGCCCGGCTGCAGCGGTATCTCCATGCCCGCGGGCCGGTGTCGCCGCGCCAGCCGCTGTTTGCCCGGCATCATGACAAGCTCACCGCGCATCTGGAGCAGGCACGGTCGAAGCAGGGCGCAGGGGAGGGGCAGCCGATGGCGCCGGACGAGCGGTTGCGGCTCACGACCCGTGCCATTCAGCTGCGGATTACGGAGGCCATGACCCGTTGCGGGCTGCGGGACGCCGCTCGGCCGGACGAGGCCTCACCGCCGATGAGTCGCCGGCGCCGGCAACGACGGGTGACGCCGCATAGTCTCCGCCATACGGCTGCGACGGAGGCGGCGCGCACCGAATCGCCATTCAAAGTCCAAGCTATGCTGGATCATAAGGACATCCGGACGACGCAAAAGTATTTTCACGCGATCGATCGACTGGAGGAGGGGGCGGAATTTGCGATCACGCGGTATTAACCGGCGAGCACGATGATCCTCGCACGTCCGACGCATGGCTGCCACCCACGGCGCGTTCCCCAGACCCTCCCAATCATTCATCTGGGCCTTCCAACCCTCGAGATGGAGAGCATGTGATGATGAGCCGCTGCGAGCGGATCGTCAGGAGCGCAAGCACGTACACCGTGATGCTATGCCATGTATTCGCGCCCTCGGTCGTCCACGCCTGGTCGATCGCGTGGGAGTCGGCCGCATCGACTACGGAGTGTTCAGTTGAAGACTGTGAAGCGAACCGCGGTGACATCATGAGTAAGCTCAGCCCCGCCCGACGCAAGAAAATTTCGGCTCGCGCCTCAGACTCGGTGGTGTTCCGCCTGTCACGACGACCCGAAGCAGGCACTGTTCATCACGCACCCCACAAACGGCATCACGTATCACACGCCAATTCTCCTTGAGAAGCCTGGGCGCAGATACACAGATGCGGACCTCCATCATATTGAATTAGCAGCCTAACCCGCTTTCCCACCCTCTCCTGCCGGCGTATAATACCCCCATAATGCCCACACCTCCCAATTCAGGCCACGACGATGCAGACCACGTCTCGACCGATAGCAGGCTGCACATGCCATTTCGGCTCAGAAAGGTCACCTTCAAGGGACAAGGCTTGCACCCTGATGCCTCAGGGAAGGGATGGGACAGAGTGCGCGAACTTGCTTACGAAGGCCATGGGGGATGACATGTGTGCTACTGCAATCCGAGTCCAGACCTCGACAACGACCTCAGTCAGAAGGCGACTGATCAGATGACAGACGAGGAGCTGAAAGAGGCGCGGATGCGTGTGCTCGATGAGATCGTCAAATTATCGCAGGAGCTGGGAATGTACGATGAGCCGTTCGTGAGCGACAATCCGCTCACCAGGAAGGCATAGGGGCGTTGCCCGGGGGTTGCGCAAAGCTGCAAGCCGGATCAAAGGCTCGGATCTTCCGGGCCTTTGGTTTCTTTAGTGACGGGGGTTGAGGAGTGGAGTATCAAGCTCATCGGTGCATCAAAGTCGCGAGCGATTTGGATCCGCCCTTTCAGGAGCCCGGGGCGTCGTAGAGGTTTCCGTCATTCAACCGGAATCAACTGCGCAACGGGCTGTCCGCGCTTCGTAATGGTAAACTGCTGACCGGCGGCGACTTGCGCGAGGAGTGCAGAGAGGCGCGCCTTTGCCTCGTGTATGCCGACAGTCTTAGGATTTATGAGCCAATAGGCGTCCCAAATATTTTGCTCAAGCTCACGCAGTGTCGCCCCCTGACTCATCACGCCTGGCACCTCCAGTATCTGCCCCACGTACCAATCCCCGTCCTCCCAATACTCCATGGTGAGCCTGACACTTTCAATTTGCTGGCGTTTCGCGCTGATCAATTTTTTAGCCACGCCTACACCCCACACTTTCCCCCCTCAGATGCCGGCGTATAATATCCCAATCATGCCCACACCTCCCAATCCAGACCAGGAAACGCTTGCATTGCTCAAGATCCTGGCGCTCGGCAACAGGGATGTGGCGGCGGGCCGGGTCAAGCCGGTGGGTGATGTGGTGGCTCGCCTGCGTGCCAAGCGCAAGAAGCCGTTCGTGAGCAACTAGCTGATCGCTGTAATATATCACCACCATGCCCAAACCCCACAACCAACCCCACAGCGAAGCCGACTGGGACGCCCTCCTGGCCGCGGTCAAAGAGGCCACGCAACGAGCCGAGAAGTCCATCGACCGGACGATTGCGCTGTGTGATGCGTCGAATGAGAGGATGGCTAAGGTTGAGGAGTGGAGGAAGAAAGATGGAGATCGTATGTGCCACTACGATCCTAAAGGTGGATTCTGAAATGCCCAAACCAGACCGCGACGATGCCGCCCGGCTCGACGAGCTCATGGCCGAGGCTCCGAGCGAGAAGCCGACGGATCAGATGTTAGACGAGGAGTTGAAAGCGGCGCGAATGCGAACGCTCGATAAGCTAGTGGAATTATCGCAGGAGCTGGGGTTCTACGACGAGCCGTTTGTAAGCAATAAACCGCTCGTTAGGAAGGAATAGGGGCGTTGCCCTGCGGCTCTCCAAACACTTCCGCGAACGACACGACATTCCCGGCGCGGACATCGGCTTCACCCTCAAGAATCGCCTCCATCTCCTCCGGGTCGGCTAGAGTATCCAGCGTTTCGGCCCAGCTCTCGTATTCAGCGTTCATTCGCGACCTCCTAGAGATCTGGTGGGTATTGTCACCTGAGGGCGGGAGTTGGTCAACGGCCCTCACACCGGTCAGGCTGGATGCGAAACAGCTTCTCCCACGCCTCGTTGAGAAACCCCATCCTCGCATCGGTTCGCTCGTTTGCCCCCACAATTTCAGCTAGCTTGAATGGTGGGTAGGGTTTCTCGCCGACCTTCAGGCGCTCACATCGAGCGTAGACAATAAAATCACCTACCTCGACGGTTTGCGAATCAATCCTTTGATCTCGTGATTACGGTGTGCGATCAGGCCGCTGGTGAAAGTTGTCCCCTGTTCCCCGGGAAACCAGCGAAGTTGCATTGGAGTACGCCAGATCCGGCCAAAGCGATCGGATCTGACGCCGAAATCGACGCGGCGTTTGACGAGGCTTTTTGTATGCTCCGGCAGCGTGTCGAAGATTTGATGAAATGACGTGTGGTCGTGGATAGGCTTGGGGTTAGGGCCTGCAGTGCTGAAACAGCTCTTCGCAATGCTCATGGCCGGCCGTTGACTCCGACGTGATCTGGTACTCCACCTCTGTAACCCGATCGTTCTCCATCGTCACGATCGCCAAACAGGCGTGCCGCACGCCTTCCGGACGACCGCTTTTGCTTCCAGGGAAGGACTGTTCGAGCACTCCTACCCCCTTGTAGTAGCTCAACGCTCTCAGACCATGCTGCGATGAGACCATCCGCGGTGCGCCAGCGCAGGCCAGGATCGCTGACTCCGGCTTGCCAAGTAGCGCCTGCTTGGCAGTGGCGAGGCGAGACGAAGGTGTCTTGATGCAGCCACTGATCGCGGTAGAAACGAGGGCCATCAGCAGCGTGACCATGACCAATGCAGGAACATCACGACAATTGCCCCTCATTTTGTCACCTCACTGATAGAAGTCGGTTTCGAGGCTGCGATCTCTTGGAACTGCGTCTGTTCAATGCCAACTCGTTCGCGGATGAGCGCCTCACCCGACCGTCAACCAAGCACCGAGAGCGGTTGGCGTGAGTACGGGCGGCTGCTGTCATTGCGAGACGCCGACCCAGCGGAGGCCAGCCCGTACTCGTCACCGATTCTTTTACGACACAGCAACGTCGTCGTTCACCAACGTGGCCCGTACATGATCACTCCCATGCCAACCAGGCAAATCATCGCTCCGACCGCATCGAGCCGGTCTGGCCTTGTGCCATCGAAGCCCCAGCCCCAGAGCAGCGACAATACGATGAACATTCCCCCATAGGCTGCATAGACTCGACCAAAGTGGGCGGTCTGCAATGTTGGAATGATGGCATAGAGGACTAAGATAAGAGCACCGGCGAGTGCATAGCCGATCGGCTTCCCCTCACGGAGCCATAGCCACACCAGATAACCGCCGCCAATTTCACAAAGCCCAGCCAGGATGAACAGTCCTATCGAAGAGAGCAGAGACATCCCCATGTCCTCATAGTTGGAATGATTGTCACAGGTTGAGGAGGCTGGAAGGTCTCAGAACAATGACGAGTTGTCCGCGTCGTCCCGGCCATGCTTGAGAGTTGGATTCATTCGATCACATTGCGAGAAGGCTGCGAATCGATACGAATGCGATCCGAACCTTCCTCCACAATCTGCAACGTGACATGTTCAATCCCAAACCGTTCTGCCAGCAGCTGTTGCAGGCATTGTAGCACAGCAGCTCGATCCTCCCCAACCGGGACGACAACATGGGAACTGAGTGCATCCATGCCGGTCGTAATCGTCCAGATGTGGAGGTCGTGTACCCCCTTCACGCCCGGGACGCCGGCCATTGCCCGCCCGATCTCCCGTGCATCCACACCGGTTGGGACTCCTTCCATGAGGATGTGGACGGCTTGGGAAAGGAGCGCCCATGTGCGCCAGATGACGAACGCACTGATCCCCACACTGAGGAGTGGATCGATGAGCACCCATCCGGTCGTCCAAATAATCGCGCCACCGAGAATGACGCCGAGGGAACTGATCGCATCACTCATCACTTCAAGATAGGCGCTGCGCACGTTCACACTCTCGTCAGCATGGCCGTCGAGCAGCTTCAGACTGGCAAGATTCACCACTAACCCAATCAGTCCAACCAGTAACATTGGAATGCCAAGGACCTGAATTGGCGCTCCGAAGCGGTCATAGGCCTCGTATAGAATCCACGTCGCAAGGAGCAGCAGCACCACGGCATTGACAACTGCAGCGAGAATCTCCGCGCGATGGTAGCCATAGGTATTTTCAGGAGTCGATGGTTTCCCAGCCATCCACATGGCAAATGCACTCAGGCTCAACGCCGCCACATCCGTCAGCATGTGACCGGCGTCGGCCAACAACGCCAAACTTCCCGTGAAGAGGCCGGCGATCACTTCGACGACCATAAACACCCCGGTGAGCAGCAAGACGCGTCGCAGATTCTTTTGCTGCACAGATCTGCTTTCTGAGTTGCTATGCACGAGAGCTCCTTCGTTGTGGCCCACCAGTCTTCTTCAAAGCGCGGCTTACTCTGCAGCGCATCGCGGGATCGCACCAGGACTTGCGAATTCTAATGGCCATGGCCATCAGACAACCCTGGGACTGTCGATGCTTTGTCCGGAACCGTCACGTTGCGGAGCGGCGGTGAATCCCAAATGACGGTGTTCCCTGGGGCCAAGTCGGCAGCCTTCATAAAATGTGCGTCTCCTTCCCGCACTGCTCCGAGCCGGTACAAAACCATACCGAGATTGTAATGCGCCTCTGCCAAGCTTGGCGTGGCTGTGATCGCAGCTTCGAAGTGTTGCTTCGCTTGCGCCCACTGGTTGCGCTTGTACGCTAGGATCCCTTCTTCATGATGCCGTGCTGCCGTTGCGCTTACACTTGTCGGCGCGGACAACAACGTAGATGGGGATGCCGACTGACATCCGCTCTCCACAATTAACACGATCGCAACAACCACCGTCTTGCGCAGCATCGATTCCTCCTTCGATCGGCTACTCCGAGATTGAGACGCGGGCTGCTGGCCAGCCAACCCGGAGCCCATTCGCCACGGCCAGAAGTTCACTCACCTCATGGACAAGGACCGCAACGGCGACGCTGAGGAAGCCGCCGACCGCCAAGGGAATCAGGACCGCGAGCAGCAAGAGGGAGAAGGCAATGTTCTCCGTGCTGATCCGCCTCACTTTGGCTCCCAGCCGTAGCGCCTCACCCACCTTCGAGAGATCATCGGCCATCAGGGCCACATCGGCGGCTTCGATGGCGGCATCGGTCCCCGCAGCCCCCATTGCCACCCCGCAGGTGGCGGCGGCTAAGGCCGGCGCATCATTGATCCCGTCCCCCACCATCACCACAGCGCCATAGCGGGCTTCCAGGTCGTGCACCGCTCGGACTTTGTCTTCCGGCTTGAGATCCGCCAGGTAGGAGTCGATTCCCAACGCCTGGGCGACGCTCCGCGCCGTTCGTGCATTGTCCCCTGTCAGCATGACGACGCGGACGCCCATGGTATGCAGGCCAGCGATGACCTCGCGCGCGCCCTCACGGATACGGTCCTGCAGCGCGAGCAGGCCTCGCAGAGTCTGTTGATTGCCCACCAGCACCACGGTCTTTCCATCTGCCTGAAGCGCCCGCACATGGTCCTCGATCGTCGTCAAATCAATGCCGAACTGTTGGAACAGATCGGGACTTCCCACGTACCAGCTCTGGTCTCCCACGACCGCGGTCGCTCCCGCACCCGTAAGCCCTTGAAACGCTCGCGCCTCAACCAGAACGGTCTTGGAAATCCGCGCTCGGTCAACAATGGCCTTCGCTAGTGGGTGCTCCGAGCCATATTCGATACCGGCAGCCAAGGCGAGCAGGTCGTCTTCCGACCCGGTGAACGGGGCGAGATCCGTCACCTCTGGTTTCCCGGAGGTGAGCGTCCCGGTCTTGTCGAACGCGACGGCGCAAATCCGGCCGAGATGTTCTAGGTGGACGCCCCCCTTTATGAGGATGCCATGCTTGCCCGCCCAGCCGATCGCGGCGGCGGTCGCCACCGGCGTGGACATCACCAGCGCGCACGGGGCCGCTGCGACAAGCAGGACCACGGCTCGCATTGCCCAGTCGGACGGCGGCAAGTCCAAGAGAAATGGCACCACGAGAAAACCAAGCGCCACCAGTAGGACCGTTGGGCTATAGCGCCGCCCAAACCGTTCGATCCATTGCTGGGCCTCGCCCTTTCGTTCCTGTGCGGCCTCGACCAAGTGAATGATCTTGGCGAGCGTATTGTCCTGAAACGTTGCAGTCGCTTCGACTTCTAAGAGGCCCTGTCGGTTGAGCGAACCGGCAAAGACTTTAAGCCCAGGCCCTTTGTCCACCGGAATCGACTCTCCCGTTATTGCGGATTCATCGAGGCTCGAGGTTCCTGATCGGATGATTCCATCGGTGGGGAGCGTCTCGCCGGGGCGAATGAGAAAGTGCTCGCCCACCTGCAGCTGTTCAGCCGGGATGTTCAGCTCCTCCCCGTTGCGCAGAACGTGGGCTTCCTTCGGCGCAAGATCCAGTAAAGCCCGAATCGCCGACCGCGTCCGCGCATACGTGTACTCCTCCAAGCCTTCAGCGGACCCATACAGGAACACGAGGAAGGCGGCTTCATCCCACAGCCCCAGGATGCCGGACCCGACGGTGGCCGCCAGCATGAGGAAGTCGATCCCGATGACCCGCTCGTGGATCAGCGCCTCCAGGGCTTCCCAGCCCCAGTGGTAGCCGCCCAGCGGAATCGCTACAAAATAGAACAGGGCCTCGGTCTGCTCAGAGACCAGACCCAGATGAGCCAGCGCAAATCCCGCGCCCGCCAGCAGGCCGGCCATCAGCGCATTGCGCAGGACCGGGTATTGCCACCATGGGCCTGCAAAGCCTCGGTCGTGGTCTTTATCCATCACCTTCTTCTGGGCCTCCATCAGGGTTGAACTGCTATCACGAGCGTGCCACTCGCAGAGCCGTGATTCGACTTCTGTCCCTTTCGGATTTTTAAAGAAGATCCTTGCGCTTCTCTTCGAATTCCTCTTTGCTGATCTCCCCACGGGCATAGCGTTTTTTCAGAATTTCCAAAGCTGATTCCGGTTCTCGTGATGCTGAGCCAAGTCGTCCTTGTTCTAACCATGACTTTAGCCACAGTAAGAGTGCGACTATCCCCACTGCCAAAAAAGCAACCATGAGCACATAACCAACCAAACCCCAAAGTCCCATCATCGGTTCGTGCATGCTGGTCTCCTGTAGCTTTTCAACCAACGCCTCATTGTGGCGCCTGTTCGGATTCCGGTTCTGGCCCACAGGGCTTCAGCCGGAGCGACCGGCCCGCTGCATCCGCAATGTCTCGGATGGCGCGTTCCAGATTGACCCCGAGTTGGACCTCTTTCCGCCGTCGCTCTTCAGGAGGGAAGACGGCAAGCGTTTTCCCGGGAATCAGGACCATGACCGTCTGCGTATCCCAAAGCGGTCCGCCGCAGCGCCCTGTTTGCACGGCCTCGACCTGGACCCGCACGGGTCGAAGTCCCCAACCAAAAGCATATGCCCCGCCCCACCAAAAGGGCAGATCTGTGGACAGATCGAGCGCCATGAAGCCGCCCACGATGGCCGGGTTCCAGCCTGAGGCGAACCCGACGGTCATGAGATGAGCGGTCGCCGTCATGGCCCAACCTCCCACCCAGTACTGCCAGCGCACGGCCCCATAATCCGGGATGCGTCCCGTGATAATAATATCGGCCCCGCTCTCGTCGGCCAGGGCACGGAGTTGCGCGTCACTGAGTGGTTCCCGCCGAACACCAAGATTGCCGGCCAGACGCCTGGTCTCGCTGAATGGCATGACCTGGAATCCCGGTTGCGCCGCCAACTGTTCCGTCAACAGCCGCTGCACTCTGAGTTCTACCTCCTCGATAAGCTGAGTCCGGATGACCGGTTCGATCTCTGGAGACGGTGTCTCCTCGAACGTCTGCATTTGTGTACTCTTTGTGATGGGTGCCTCCAGCGCCATCTGCGCCACCACAATCTTCAGCGGGGGCTCTGGCGGCGGCAGCGTCTTGGACCACCAGCCAGCGCATCCGCCGCTTAGGCAGAGAAGGATCAGGGTAAACGCGGGGAGGAGGCGGCGCCTAGCGCACACGCTCTTAGTGGCTCCGGACGCCGCGCCCCTCATTTTGTTCGCTTCGGCCGTCATCGTTTCTTTCCCTTGCGCCGTCCGATTTCATGAATAGACTGGGGCCTACGGCCCACAGCGCTGAAAGATCTCTTCACAATGCTCATGCGTGGCCGTTGATTCCGGCATCATCTGGTACTGCACCTGGGTGACCCGATCGTTCTCCACCTTCACGATGGCCGTACAGGCGTGCCGCACGCCTTCCGGGCGGCTACTCTTGTTTCCAGGGAAAGACTGTTCGAGCAATCCGCCCTCCTTGTAGTAGCTCAAGACTCTCAGGCTATCCTGGGACGAGACCGCCTGTGGTGCCCCAGCGCAGGCCAGGACCTCCGCTTCGGATTTGCCGAGGAGCGCTTGCTTGGCAGTGACGTGGCGAGAGGAAGGTGTCTCGCCGCAGCCGCTGAGCATGGCAGGAGAGAGAATCGCCAGCATCACGATCAAGAGCCAGCAACGATCGTCACGACAAGTGCGCATCATGTTGTCACCTCTCTGTCAGAAGCCGTGGTAAGTACGGCTTCCTCCGAGGCGCGCCGTCGCGCCATTCGTTGCTCGACCCACCGATAGAGCACGGGAAGCACGACTAAGGTTAAGGCGGTCGATGAAAACAACCCCCCGATCACCACTGTTGCGAGTGGCCGTTGGATTTCGGAACCGGGTCCGGTGGCCAGCAGCAGAGGAAGGAGCGCCATCATCGCAACAACTGCCGTCATCAGAACCGGACGCAATCGGAGAACCATCCCGGTCAGCACTGCTTCATCCAATGCCATGCCCTGTTCCCGCAGTTGGTTGATGTAGGCGATCTTCACGACCCCATTGAGTACCGCCACGCCGAACAAGGCAATAAAGCCGACGGAGGCCGGAACCGAGAGATATAGCCCGCCCAGCATCAGCGCCAGCAGGCCGCCGACCATCGCAAACGGAATCGCGAGGAGAATGAGCGCGGCCTGCCTCAAATTCCCGAACGTGAAAAAGAGCAGCAGAAAGATCAGTCCAATGACCAGTGGAACGACCACGGCCAGCCGTGCCATCGCCTGCTGTTGGTTTTCGAATTGGCCACCCCAGGTCACATAATAGCCCGGCGGGAGCTGCACCAGACGACCCACTGCTGCTTGGGCCTCTTCCACCGCGCCGACCAGGTCGCGTCCGACCACATTGGCTTCGATCACAATCCGGCGGCTCGCATGCTCACGGCTGATCTGGGCCGGCCCGTCCACAATCCGAATCTCGGCCAGATCCCGGAGCGGAATCCGGGAGCCGTCCGGGGCCGTCACCCACAACGCCGCAATCGTCTCGACATCGGCACGCCGATCATCCGGAAATCGCACCATGATCGGAAAACGCCACTGTCCTTCGAAGACCTCGCCGGCGGCAATGCCGCCACCGACGGCTTCAATCACCTCCGTGATCTCGGCCACATTGATCCCGTATCGCGCGATCCTGGCACGGTCGATGTCGATCTTCAGATAGTACAGGCCCGACACCTGCTCGACCCGGAGATCGGACAGGCCGCGCACCTGCCGCAGCACCCTGGCGATCTCCTCTGCCTTGATCCGCAACGTCTCAAGTTCGTCGCCGAACAGTTTGACCGCGACCTGGGACCGGACCCCCGATACCAATTCATCGACGCGCATGGCGATCGGCTGGGACAAGCCAAAGGCGATGCCAGGCACTTGCGCCAGCCGCCGACGGATCTGCTCCTCGATGTCGGCCTTGGACTGCGCCTGCCACTCGGACTCGGACTTGAGTAAGACGTACATGTCGCTGAGTTCCATCCCCATCGGATCCGTTCCGAGTTCGTTGGCGCCCGTGCGCGAAACCACGGAGCGCACGTCCGGTATCTCCAGCAAGAGTCGTTCGACCTCCCCCGAAATTTTCAGTGATTCGCTGAGGCTGATGCTCGGGAGCCGCATCACATTCACGACGATCGTGCCTTCGTCCATGATCGGGACGAATTCCCGACCGATGAACGGGACCAGGGCCGCTCCGCCGACAAGTACACCGGCCGCCGCAAGGACGACCAGACGAGTTTTGTGGATGGCCCCCTCCAACAACTGGCGATAGAGCCGTCGCCCCCTCTCCAACAGGTGCCCGCCCTCCTCCGCGACACGCGGCTTCATGAGCACCGCCGCCAGCACCGGAACCACCGTCATGGAAAGCACCAAGGAGCTCAGGAGGGCGATCACCACCGTCAGGGCCAGCGGGATAAACATCTTGCCTTCCATTCCTTGGAGTGTCAGGAGCGGAACAAAGGTCAACGCAATGATCAATTCCCCGAACAGGCTCGGCCGCCGCACTTCCAGGACGGCGCGTAAGACGACTGGCAAACGGTCGGTAACCGAGAGGGCTCGGCCCGTGGTTTGCTCGCCCAGATGGCGCTCGACATTCTCCACCTGCACGATGGCCGCATCGACAATCATTCCCAGCGAGATGGCCAAGCCGCCCAGTGACATCAGATTCGCAGACAGGCCAACCTGTTGCATAATCAGAAATGTAGCCAACGTGGCCAGCGGCAATGTCAGCGCGACGACGAGCGCGCCGCGGAGATTCCGGAGAAAGAGATAGAGGACGAGGATGACGACCGCGGCACCCTCCAGCAGGGCACGCTCGACGGTATCGAGTGCCCGCGCCACCAATTCGATGCGGTCATGGAACGGCACCATCTTCACGCCGGCCGGCAGCACCCGGTTGATCAACTCGACCTTGTCTTTTACCCCCGCAACGATCTCCCGGCTATTGCCGCCGCGGAGCATGACGGCAATGCCTTCGAGTACCTCGCCCGTGCCGTCGCGCGTGACGCCCCCTAACCGAATCGCGGTCCCTTGGCGAACTTGGGCCACGTCCCGAAGATAGATTGGTGTGCCCTTGTGCGCAGCCACCACGATCTGTTCAAGGTCTCCCACAGAGCGGGCCAGCCCCACCCCGTGGACGACCAACTTATCTCCGCCCTGCTCAATGTAACTGCCCCCGGCATTTTGATTATTCCCTGCGACCGCCGCGTGGACTTGGCGCAGCGTGAGCCCAAAGCTCGTCAATCGATTAGGATCGACGAGGACTTCATACTGTTTGGCCAAGCCACCCAACGTGTCCACATCCGCGAGGCCTGGGACGGCGCGCAGCATCGGGCGGATGACCCAGTCTTGAAGGGTCCGTAAGTCGATGAGGCTCTGCGTCGAGCCCTCGACGAGATACATGAAGACTTCGCTCAATCCCGTACTGACCGGTCCGAGTACGGGCTCGGCGCTTGCTGGAAGCCGGGATCGCGCCTGGAGCACCCGTTCCAAGACGAGTTGTCTGGCGAAATAGATATCCATCCTGTCCTCAAAGACGACCGTTATCACCGAGAGTCCGAATCGCGACACCGACCGCAGTTCCGTTTTCCTCGGGAGGTTCGTCAACTCGATCTCCAGGGGAAAGGTCACGAGGCGTTCGATTTCTGAAGGCGCCAGAGAGGGCGCCCGGGTGATGACTTGAACCTGGACCGGAGTGACATCGGGAAAGGCATCAATCGGGAGGTGGCGGAACGCGGCCACGCCGCTCACGATGAGCCCGAGCATAAGCAGCAGCACGATGAGTCGTTGTTCCAGCGCGCCGCGGATCAGCCGTTCGATCATGGCGCGCCCTCCGACGGCATGTGCTCGCGGAGCAACTCAGACTTGAGGGCGTAACTGCCCTGCGTGACCACTTCCTCTCCTGCCGTGAGCCCGGCCACAACCTGGATGTAGTCGCCCGACGCTTGGGCGACGGTCACCTCACGGGATTCGAACCGACGCGGTCCTTGCACAATGAACGCGACCGTCCGGCTGCCAACCTGCTGCACGGCGGCGCGCGGGACACTCAAGACGGATTGCTCGTCCGTCATCAATGTGACGTCGGCGAACATTTCGGGTCGTAATCGGCCGTCAGGGTTGGATACATCCGCCCGTGCCGTCACGGTCCGCGTCGTGGGATCGATCACCGCGCCAACATAGGTAATGGCACCTCGAAACACCGTCTCCGGATAGGCCGACACTCGCAGCTCGATGGTGAGGCCGGTCTTCAGTCGACCAGCCTGTTGCTCCGGGAAATCGGCACGCACCCAGACAGTCGAGAGGTCTGCCACTGTGAAGAGCGTCTTATTGGGATCGATGACTTCGCCAATGGTCGCGTTCCGCTCGATCACGTCACCGGTAAAGGGGGCTCGTAAGGAGACTTGCGCGACCTCCGCATGGGGCAAGGTCTTGGCGGCCAACCGCTCGATCTCCTGCTCCGTCATGCCGAGTAAATGCAGCTTTTCCTCCGCTTCGTGGAGATCGGCACGAGCATTCTCATGGTCCGCCTCGCGCCGTTGATA
Source organism: Nitrospira sp. CR1.1 (assembly GCA_014055465.1). NCBI lineage: Bacteria > Pseudomonadati > Nitrospirota > Nitrospiria > Nitrospirales > Nitrospiraceae > Nitrospira > Nitrospira sp. CR1.1. The sequence goes on along the minus strand of WIAF01000010.1, from coordinate 110,836 downwards.
TTCCCCCGCGCCGATCGCACCGCGATCGATTAGGGCTTTGGCCCGCTCCAGCGCTTGTTCCGTCACACCCACTGTGGTCCTCGCTTTCCGATACTCCAACTGGGCCCCTCCAAAGGCGGGGCTGTCGAGTAACAGCAGCCGGTCCCCTTCCCGGACTCGGTCGCCGAGGTTGGTATACACAGCCACGATACGGCCGGGAACTCGCGCGCTCAGATGCGCTAGTCGATTCTCATTGACCAAAATCTTCCCCGCCTGGGCCTTGAGGGCCGTGCGGATCGGCCGGAGCGCTGCTCGATCGGTCTGTAGGTGGGTGAGAGTCGGACTCCCATCAGGCAGTTCGATGATACCGGGTTCATTCAACGCCGTGGCCGCCTGGGCAGGCGGTTTCGGCGCATCCTCTTGCTTTGACTGACACGACGTATTCACTATGGCGACCAACAGGAACAGGCCGATCGTTCGATAAACCGGTGATGAACGCCTCACGATGTGAACGTTCATGGCAACCCTCCCACCGCCCGCTCCAATCGGGTCAGCGCGATGGAATGATCGGCTCGTGCCTGGGCATATTCGAGGAGCGTCTGGCGGTAGACACGCTGCGCGTCGATGACTTCGAGCAAACTCGCCACTCCATGGCGAAAACTGAACTGGGCGATGTCGAACGCTTCTTTGGCTTGATAGAGGAGTCCTTGCTCGAAGACCTGCATCTGTTCTTGAGCAGTCCGCACCTCCTGAAAATGCTGCGTGATGGTCTGCTCCAGTTCCTGCTGCACGCGAGCCCGTTCGGCTTGCGCTCGTCGATGAGCTCCCATCGCCGTCCCGATCTCTCCCTGTCGGCGATACCACAGGGGCAGCGGCACGCTCAGCCCCGCCGTGATGGATTCGTCACCGGCTTCTCGATGATACTGGCCGATCACGGCCACGTTCGGCATGCGCGAGGCGCGTTCCTGTTCGATCGTAAATTCGGCTTGCTCGACCGCTTTCTGTTGTCGGCGAAGTGCGGGATGTCGGTCGAGTGCTTGATCTGTCAGTACACGTAGATCCAGTCCCGACCTCACTGTTTCAAACTCCCCCTGGATGGCAAATGATTCTCCGAGGGCCTTGCCTGTGACCGTATTGAGTTTGGCACGAGCCACCAGGAGCGCGTTGTCCGCCCTCGCCAGATCCTTCCGTGTTTTTTGGAGTTCAACGGTTGCCTTGACCAACTCGAATTTCGGCGCTTCTCGCGTGCTGACCCGCGCACTCACCAATTTCACGAGATCTTCGACCGTCTTCAGGTTCTCCCTCGCGAGCTGTGCATCCTGTTGCGCCAGGAGCAACTGGAAAAACGCCCCTTTTACTTCGGTCATGACCAGCACTTTTGTTTCGTCCACGCCGGCGAGAGCGCCGGCCACCCCCGCGTCGGCGGCGCGTTGTCGGGCTGTGCGTTTGCCCAGCCACTCCAGCGGCTGCTCCACGGTGATCGTCCGTTCGGTGATCGAAACACCGGTATTGGGGTCCCGAATCGACCCGCGGCCGGCCGACCCCGTGATGGTGGGATTCAAATAGGCACCGGCCGTGACGCGCTGACTTTGACTCTGTTCCAGCACTGCTTCCGCGCCGTTCATCATTGGGTTGTGTCGGAGCGCGAGTTGTACGATTTGGCTCAGCGTGTATCCGCCCGGGCTCGGTTCTGTGGCATAGCCCGTCGGATATGACTCAAATATCATCGCGCATCCGAGCGCGGCGACGATTCTCCAAACGAGTGCAGGCCTCATGCTGGTTCTCCCCCATCGGCGCCTTGGCGAGCGACTTCCGTTACACGCAGTCACGGACGTGCCGTGCTGAGCGCCTATAACTATGTTGAAACGTGAAGAGCTGGAAATAAGCGTGGGTCAAACAGTCGGGGGAGGGCGAGAGGAAAAGGTGGTCACCAAGAGCACAGTGGTTGGCGAAGGACTGGGTTGCGGCTGCCACACGGCCTGAGGTGGCGCGGGCGGGTTCGCGTGGAAGGAACGTGCGGCCACCTCCAGCGCGGTGCCTTTGCCGACTTGCGGCTCGCCGGAGAAAGCGAGAACCAGCTCAATTGCAAAGTGCTCCGGCCCGTGAGGTAGGAGCGTAATTACATGAAGCGGACAGCGGGTTTCGCCGCCTGCGACCGAGGCATGATCATGGCCGGAGAACTCACACACCAAGTCCGTGGAGAAAACCGTGTGAACCGTGCCGCCATGCACGTGATCCGAGGCCCCATGGCGATGATCGGCCTCGGGATGAATATGGACCAACGGCACGGCAAGCACCCATAAGGACGCCCACATGAGCACCGCGAGGCGAAACCATGATGCGTTGCCATGTTTTAATCGCATTGAGTACTTAGCGTAGCACAGTTCTCTGCCCTCATCAATCAACGCCATCCTTACAGGGGCCTATCATTGCTGCACCCCGTATTCTATCAACCGGCGAAGCTCTGAGCGTCGCGTGACGACATATCCGACGGGATTACGCAGAGTGGACGCCGTTATATTGACCATCCCACCGGCATTGGAGCGGCGATCCGACCCACTTCCACCTGAAACGCTGTGGCTCAGACACAGTAGTGATGATGACTTGCCTTGAGGCCTATGACTACCCGAGGTTTCTCCTCTCTCCGCGCGGTGGAGCGAAACACCATGCAGTTAGACGACCGATGCAAATAGCACCGTCTGTTGTTGTTTGACGAGGACCGACGGCCCTCGCTGTCCAGCAGGGCCACTGCCACGAGGGAAACTCAGAGCTCGAAAATGTGTGAGTGCCGGAAGCTTTTCCACTCTCAGAATCCCACCGACAGCCCAAGGGTGCTGAAAAAGACGGATCGATCCGCCGGTCCGAATAACTCACTCCCGATCCCAATATCGGCGACGACTCGCGAACTGACCTGATGCCGAAGGCCGATCCCGATTCCGGTCGGATTCCGTTGGCCCACCAGATCAGATTGACGGGTGAAGACGTTGGCAATGATGGTATCGCGAAAGCTGGTGGGATACCCGAGGGGATAACTCACCGCTGCCACGACCCGGTACGTTCCAGTCCGTTCCTGGCCCTGCGGTGATCCGAGAAACGTATACCCCACATTGAGGTGCGTCCGCCATCGCCCGAACGAGCGCGTCATGACCCCGGTCACCGCCGTATCGACACCCTTCGCATTCACACCGGTGGGAAACCCCAGTTGCACGCGGGCTGCAAAGGCCAGCAGGTTCAGGGTCTCGGTATTGAAGTTATACAGCGCGCCGACCGTGAGGTTGCCAGATTTATCATCCCCCACGACCGACCTCGGGTCCGTCGACACATCGCTACTCAACTCCAATTGGGTATTGTTCAAGGCCCCGATGATCGGTTGAGGCTGGAACACGAGTCGGCTGTCCCCTCGCTTGCGGTCACTAGATAGTGTAGTCACGAGATTCGGGATATGAGAGAATCATGGGGTCAGAGAAGGAGGCCGCATGAAGCACTCACATCCCGCCTATCGCCGTCACGATATATCCGATGAAACATGGGCGCTTTTGGAGCCGCATCTGCCAGGGCGCAAGGGCGTCTGGGGAGGCATTGCCCAGGACAACCGCCTGTTTATCAATGCGGTCTTCTGGATTTTGAGAACGGGCGCGCCGTGGCGCGATCTGCCGCCGGAATACGGTGGGTGGAGCAACACACACCGCCGTTTCATCCGCTGGCGGGACAAGGGCATCTGGGAAGGGCTGCTTGAAGTGCTGATCGATGCGCCTGATTACGAATGGCTGATGATCGACGCCAGCCATTGCAAGGTTCACCCTCATGCCGCAGGCGCCAGAGGCGGCAATCAGGACATGAGCCGCACAAAAGGGGGCTTAACACCAAACTGCATCTGGCCGTGGATGCGTTTGGTATGCCGGTCAGAGTTATTATTACGCACGGTACCGCCGCTGATTGCACGCAGGCTTCAAAGCTGATCGAAGGCATTGATGCCGAGTATCTCATCGCCGATAAAGGTTATGATACCGATGCGATCATTGAACAGGCCGCTGCCCAGGGCATGAACGCCGTCATTCCACCAAAGAAAAACCGCATCCATCAAAGGCTCTACGACGAAGACCTTTACAAATTGCGCCACCTCATCGAAAATGCGTTCCTGATGCTCAAAAGATGGCGCGGCATTGCAACAAGATACGCCAAAAACAGCAAGTCCTTCCTCGCCGCCATCCAAATCAGATGCCTCGTCCTCTGGCTCAACATCTCGTGACGACACTATCTAAGGAAGGTCTGATTTATTCTCCGCTCGCGATGTGCTAACGGGAGCGCAACACGATTGAGGAGGCGCCCCCATGCAGCAATCGACGTTTGCCGAGGTCTCGTTTGAGCAGTATCGCAAGCCCACCCGCCGGGAGCGGTTTCTCGACGAGATGAACCGCGTGGTGCCGTGGGCGGAATTGGTGGCCGTAATCGAGCCGGTCTATCCCAAGGCCGAGGGCCCTGGGCGTCCGCCGGTGGGCGTCGACCGCATGCTGCGCCTCCATTGTCTGCAACAGTGGTTCAACCTGTCGGATCCAGCGGTGGAGGAGGCGCTGTATGACTCACGGGCCATGCGGCAATTCGTCGGCATTGATCTGGGCCGCGAACCGGTGTCGGATGAGACGACGATCGGCAAGTTTCGCCACCTGCTGGAAGCCCACCAGCTGGGCGAACAACTCTTTGTGCGAATCCGAGAGCAGTTGGTCACGCAAGGCTTGCAGGTGAGCCGAGGGACCATCGTGGATGCCACCATTATTGCGGCCCCCAGTTCGACGAAGCATCGCACGAAGGAGCGGGATCCCGAGATGCATCAGACCAAGAAGGGGAACCAGTGGTATATCGGCATGAAGGCCCATATCGGCGTGGATAGTCGGACCAAACTGATCCATTCGGTCGCGGCCACGGCGGCGAATGTGCATGACAGCCAGGTGTTGCCGGACCTGCTGCATGGGCAGGAGACACGGGTGTGGGGCGATGCCGCCTACAGCGGGCAACGCGACGTGATCCGGCACCACGCCCCCGATGCCCAGAGCTTCATCCCGACGAAAGCCCATCGCCATCGGCCCTTGAGCGAGGCCGAGCGTGCCCGCAATCGCACGAAGTCGAAGGTCCGCGCCAAAGTCGAGCATGTGTGCTTGGTGATCAAGCGGATCTTTGGATGGGCCACAGTCCGGTACCGTGGGTTGGCGAAGAATACCCACTGGCTGTTCATCAGCTGCGGCTTGGCGAATCTGTACGTGGCTCGCCGGCGCCTGTTGGCGGAGGCCTAGCGAGCGTCTGTGCGAACGGGGTTGCGGGCGACCTGACGGTGGGCGAACCCCGCACCGACGCTCCCGGACCAGCGCAGTCCCATACCAGTAGCCCTGGTTGACCACCCGAGGAATGGATTGCTCAGCGCAAACGCGAATTAATCAGACGTTCCCTATGTATCAACCATTCCTATTCACGATCGAACGTGCTCTTGTAATAGGTGGATATCTCGATAGGAGCATACAGCGAGAGACACGCGGCTTCTGTAAGCTGGCTTACAATGTTGACGCGCCCGATCGCTTTGCCGTCGAAGCGGTAGAGAAGAGACGCTTGTGCAAGAGAAGGCTTACGGGAGGAAGAATGAAAAAAAGAACGCGTGCCCTCTTGACTCAGTACCGTGGTACAGGGTGTAGAGTCTCATCGGAGGTGAGAAGATGACAGTTGGCTGCACCATCGGGCAACTCGCAAAGGCGGTTGGCGTCAATATCCAGACCGTGCGGTACTACGAACGGCGCAGGCTGCTTGGTCCGTCTGCGCGCCGACCGTCGGGATACCGGATCTATGGCGAAGACGAAGAACAGCGGCTTCGGTTCATCAAGAACGCTCAAGCACTGGGCTTCACCCTGCAAGAAATCGCCGAACTGTTCAAGCTCAGCGTCACGTCGACCGCGCGCTGCGGTGATGTACAACGACGAGCGCAAGCCAAGCTGACGCACGTGGAGGCGAAAGTGCGGGATCTGCAAGCGCTCGCCCGGGCGCTTCGGAGCCTGATTCGAGACTGCCGGGCCGGGCAGCCGACGGATCGTTGTCCGATTCTCAAGAGCCTGCAGGCGAGCGTCACGCGAACATCAAGATCCGCCCAAAGGCAGAAGTGAGCATTGTATGTCCATCATCTGGGAAGGAGTGGACGTCTTGTCTTTGCGTCATGCTGAACCCGCCGTGGGCGTGGTTGGAATGGAGTCCATTGACTGTCGCTTATCCGACCCGCCGGGGAAGCACGGGATCTCATCACCCGTTGAGGAGAGAAGAAGGAGGACCATGACAACTACAAAACGCCGTGTGGAGGTATTCACGGCTGGCTGCCCGCTTTGTAATGACGCCGTCGACTTGGTGCAGTCGCTGGCCTGCCCCAGTTGTGACGTGCAGATACATGACTTACGAGAGGGCTGCGACGAGAACGAATGCCGGGAGAAAGGCAGCCGCTATGGTATTACCGCGGTCCCGGCTATTGCAGTCGATGGCGTGCTACTGGACTGTTGCCGACGGGAGCCACTCTCGGCTCACACCTTGAGGGCGGCGGGCATCGGTCAATCATAAAAGGGGGTCGGATGGAAGAGACCCAGCGTAAGCGGCTGCTGTGGATAGGATTGATCGGCTCCGGCCTCGTCGCCCTGTGCTGCTTGACGCCGATCTTAGTGGTGTTGTTGGGAGTGGTTGGACTGGGGGCCATCACCGGCTATCTGGACTACGTGCTCCTTCCGGCTCTAGCCGTATTCCTGAGTCTTGCCGTGTATGCAGGAACCCGTCAGCAGCAAGACACGGGTAGTGCCTGCTACATGCCCCATGAATCCGAGAGTCGGGAGCGACGAGGTTTGGGGAGAAGGAAAAACGGATGACGGACTGCTGCAAGACGCCTGCGGAGCCAACGAAACCAGGAGCTCGATTGCTGTGTCCTCAATGCGGCCGCGAAGGCCAACCAGTCGATCGGACCACTGTTCAGGCCCTGCTCAAACCCGAGGCACTGGGTATGGTGAATGGCTGCCAGTATGTGTTCTGTGAGACTCCGCACTGCCCGGTCGTGTACTCCGCCGCTGATGGAACGCAGCTCCGGAAGGCGCAAGTCCGGGTGCGGGTTGGGCTGAAGGAGACGGAGGATCCGGTCCCGATCTGTTATTGCTTCGGCGTGACGGAGCGCATGATCCGCGAAGAAATTCAGCGGACCGGAGGGTCCTCGGCCTCGCCCCGCATTCGAGCCGAGATTAAGGCGGGGAACTGCCGCTGTGAGGTGGAGAATCCGTCGGGTCGATGCTGTTTGGGGGAGGTACGCCAGGCGGAGAAACAGGCGGCTGCCGAGCGCACAAGCGGCGATCAAGCCGTCGCACGTTCGTAAGAAAAGGAAATCGAGGATGCAACTGCCTGTAGAGAGTGTAGAACACAGAGGGGCCACCGGGCCGGTTGCGACCGAGACGACCACGCGACTCCTCAGCAGGACTGAGTCCATGCTGGGATGGAGGCTTCGTCGAGCAGGGCTCAGCCCGCGAGAAGAGGCGGTCAGGCAGTATATCCTCACGCAGTATCCCTTGCTGGGGCGTGCGCTTGGCTGTCATGAAATCGCGAAGGCGCTTGGCTTGAACGAGCCGGGTGACGTGTCGGCCATCCTAGAACGATTGCATGAAAAGGATCTGCTCTATCTGGACTCCGACTCTCGTGAGATTCGTCTCGCATACCCCTTTTCCACGATTCCGACAAAACATCTTGTGCAGTTTCTGGACCGGCCTTCGGAAAAGCCGATCTACGCTCCCTGTGCTGTGGATGCGCTGGGCATCTCGTTCATGATCGAGTCGTCCTGTGCGTATTGCGAGATGCCGGTGGCCACCAAGGTGCGAGACCGGCGCATCGAGTCCTGCATCCCGGCTGAGACGGTGGTCTGGGTCGGAACCGAGTACCGCGGGCACGCGGCGGCGTCGATCTGCCCCACACTAGATTTTTTCTGTTCACCGGGGCATGCGACCGCCTGGCGGGAGGCACGACCACAGGAGGATGGTCACGTGCTGAGTGTGGGGGAAGCCCTCTACCTGGGCAAGGGGATCTTTGAGGATCTCCTGAGGCCGCGACCTGGTGCGGTGTCGTCCTTTGGCACAACGGGGTCTCCACCTGAGACGCCACACGCCGCGATGACGGTCAGCACAACCGGAGGGCTGCTGGCCGCCTTCCTCGCGTCAATCTGCTGCATCGGACCAGTCGTCTTTGCCGCCCTGGGCGTGGGTGTGGGGGCCACCGGGTTTCTGGCCAACACGGCTGGGGGCCTCAAAGCGCTGTTGCCGTACCGACCACTATTCATAGGATTGACAGCGGTGCTTCTGGGCGTCGGTTTCTATTTGGCGTACCGAAAGCCGACGCTCGGTGAGGCATCTTGTCAGGCCTGTGTGCCGGTGTCAGGTTTTCGTCCGAATCGATGGCTGCTCTGGATCATCGCCGGCCTTGCGGTCGCGTTGATACTCGCACCCTATTGGTTGGAGCTTGCAACAGGATCATGAGCAGGCAGAACGCTGCCACATAGAAAGAGGTGAACCTGATGAAGACGACCATGTTTCTCGTAAGCTGGATCGTGATGGGGAGTATGTTCTGGGGCGGAACTGGGGCAGAGGCCTCTCCTCAAAAGGCCGGCGCGTCTGCAAGCCAGGCCGGAGAAGTGATGACCCTGAAGATTGAGGGTTGGACCTGCGCCAGTTGCGAAAAGGACATTCGCCGTGCGCTGCTCGCCGTGCCGGGCGTGAACCGAGCAGAGGTGAGCTATGCCCGCGGCGGAGCGATCGTCGGAATCGAGCCCGGTCGAGTCACCCGCGATCAATTGGTCCAAGCCGTCGCGAGTGCAGGCAGCATCCTATCTTCCTATCGGGCCAGCGTGGTTCCGAACGGCACTCTCACGGCCAAGGCTGGCGAACAGAGTGGGGGGTGGAATTGGTTCGGGCACTTCTTGAAGTAGAGGCTCCGGTGACCGGAGGCTTCAACGTGGGCGCGACCATGTGGTGCAAGAGGTCTCTTGCGAGCACACTCGCCGCGCTTTTCCTCGTGGTGCTGTGGCTTCACGATGGCCACATTTTGGTTCTGCCTTCAGAGCCTGCGCTCGACGCCCAGGGCGATCCGCGCGGACATCACCATAAAATCCTCGGCAAGGAAGCGGTGGGAGACGAAAACGTCATGGGGGCCGTGCTCGCTTATGAGAAGCAGGGTGTGCTGGTCAATTATTTGAGCAAAGAGGTGAACGTGGAATTCAGTCGGCCTCATTAAGGGTTCGCCTCAACTTCCATTTCCCCTCACGGACAACGGAGGTATCGTATGAGCAACCGATCCTTTCTGACATTGCGCGTGGAAGGCATGACCTGCGAACGCTGCGCGTGCCACGTCACGCAGGCGCTGAAGGCCGTTCCTGGAGTGGAAGACGTCCAAATCGGCGCCTGGCGTGTAGGGCTGGCCACAGTCGTGGCAGGACCAGACGTGACGGATCGCGCGCTCCTGGAGGCTGTGCAGCGTTCCGGCTACCACGGGGTGGTCGTTGAGCGGCGCGAATTGGAACCGACTCGCACTGTTCCGTCATCGAAACATCGGGACTACGATCTAATGACGATCGGCGGCGGCTCAGCGGCCTTTGCCGCGGCGATCAAAGCTGCCGAGCTGGGCGTCACGGTCGCGATCGTCGAAAAAGACACCATTGGTGGCACCTGCGTGAACATCGGCTGTGTGCCATCAAAGACGCTCATCAAGGCCGCTGAGCTCTGTTATCACTCCGCTTATCCGCAATTCGAAGGGCTGACCGCTTGTCCGTCTCCCTCGAACTGGCAACGAGTGGTGCAGCAAAAGGACGAGCTCGTGGCCGCGTTACGTCAAGGCAAGTATGTGGACGTGGCGGCTGTGTATCCCACCATCACCATTCTGAAAGGAGACGCCACGCTTCTGGGCGGGCGCCAGGTGCGCGTCAATGGCACTGTCTATGAGCCGGAGAAGATCGTGGTCGCGACAGGCTCTTCGCCTTGGGCGCCGCCGATACCGGGACTTCACGAAGCCGGCTTTCTCACTAGCGAGCAGGCGCTCAACCTGGAGGCGCTTCCTGCGTCACTGATCATCATCGGGGGAGGCAGCATTGGGCTGGAGTTTGCGCAGCTCTTTGCCCGATTCGGTGTCCAAGTCATGGTGCTGGAAAGCGGACCACATGTGGCGAGAGCGGAGGAACCGGAGATCGGGCAAGCACTCGTTCGTTACCTCGAAGAGGAGAAGGTTCGGATCTGCACGAACGTCACAATCAGTCAGGTCGAGCGTCGAGATGGAGGCTACCTCGTGCACACCCAGACCGACGGAAAGCCGGAGGTCTGCCGGGCTGATTGCTTGCTGGTTGCGACTGGGCGCCGCCCGAACACGAGCGGGTTCGGATTGGAAGACGCCGGAGTCGCATTAGGGTCAAAAGGCGAGATCACAGTGAACGAGCACTTGCAGACAGCCAATCCCGATATCTACGCAGCCGGTGACTGCCTTGGCGATCCGATGTACGTGTATGTGGCCGCCTATGCAGGCGGTCTTGCGGCCGAGAACGCGCTCAGCGGCGTGGGCAAGGTGTTCGATCTCACGGCGTTGCCGCACGTCACCTTCACCGACCCTCAGATCGCGAGCGTCGGCCTGACCGAGCGACAAGCGAGGGAGAAAGGGCTTCGCGTGCAAACCTCGCTGCTACCGCTTGAGCATGTCCCGAGGGCGCTGGCGTCCCGGAATACCAAAGGCCTTATTAAGCTGGTCGCTGAGGAAGAAACCGGGCGATTGGTGGGCGCACACGTTCTCGCAGCCGAAGCAGGTGAGGTGATTCAGGAGGCTACCCTCGCCATCCGATTTGGGCTGGCTGTGCAGGACGTGGCTGACACGTTTCATCCATACCTGACGATGGTCGAAGGGCTCAAACTGGCTGCGCTGACGTTCAAGAAGGATGTGAGCAAGCTGTCCTGTTGCGCTGGGTAGCGGAATTGGGACGTGAGGCAAAACCCCGGCATGGCTAAATTCCAACAGAAGTACGTAAAGTCCCACAGAAAACCCCCTCCAACGCCGACCCATCGCTATGCAATATAGGTGGGCGTGAGCCCACCGCGAGCCCTGCCCCAACACGTTTTGACACGGCATCATATCTTTGTCATCCAGGCTCCCGTACCATCTGCGCTACTATGCGACGGCGCTTTGTAGACTCGTTCGTGCTGGAGAGGCGCTCGTTCGGCCGTTCATAGCCCGGCACGAACGTGACGGGAGGCTTGCCGTGCCGCGAATGAATATTCTGCACACTGTTGAGCGAGAAGCCTTCGAGTCAGCCCCGATGTTCAATAGTTTTCAGCGCCAGCACTATTTTGATTTCCCTCACACCATCCAGCAGGCGGCCGCGAGCCTGCGCACGCCTGCCAATCAACTGTGCTTTCTCCTGAGTTGCGGGTACTTCAAAGCGAGCAAGCGCTTCTTCCCGTCGCGGACATTTCATCGGCGGGATGTTGACTACGTTGCCAGGCGGACAGGCCTGCGGCTGGGCGGGACCCACCTCGTGCGCTATCCCAAGGAGACCTCATCACGGCACCGGACATGTATCCTAAGCGTCTACGGCTTCAAGCCCTTCCACCCGCACGGCCGTCCTGTCCTTGCTGAAGAAATCGCGCGTCTGGTACGGTCCCAGCTCAAGCCCAAGGTCATCTTCTGGCGGTGTGTCGAGGTGCTGATTCGCGAGAAAATTGAAGTCCCCGGCTATTTCCCCTTAGCCGCTCATACCCTGCGTGCAATCAAGACCCAGAGTCAAACGCTGGCAGGTACCATTGAACGGACGCTGGACCCGGCGACGCGATCCGTCTTGGACGACCTGCTGACGCAGGAACCGCGCGCGGAGGAGACCGTTCCCGGCAAAACCAGTGCCTACAAGCTCACCTTAATGAAGAAGCTCTCGCAGTCGACCAACCCCTCGAAGGTCAAAGAGCGTGTGACCGATTGTAGCCTGGTTCGAGACCTGTACCATCAACTGAGCCGGGTGCTTCACACCCTCGCGCTCAAACCCCGCGGGATCCTGTATTACGCTCACACGGTGATCCGGGCGGAAATCTTTCAGATCACGCGTCGGGATGATCCGGATCGCTATCTGCACGTGGTGGCCTTCATCGCGCATCAGTACTACAGGCTTCACGACAATTTGGTCGATGGGCTGCTCGCCAGTCTGCGGAGCTTTCAGAACGGCGCCCGCCGTGCGCACAAGGAGCAGTGTTACGCCCGCCATCAGCAACAGCACGACACACTGAGGATTCTCCTCGCAAGCCTGGAACACGGGGTCGTCGGAACTCTCACCACCATTGGCAGTATTGCCGAGGATCGGGCACTTAGCGATGCGGAAAAAGTGACCCGCATCCGGGCCTTGCTCGCCGCGCACGATACCCGCCGCCTACTCGAGGACGATCCCGTGGCCGAACTCAAGGCGTCGCTGGTCAGTGAGTTGGGCGAGGACGATTATTATACAATCCTGGAGGCGAAGTCGGTCTGGATCCAGAATCGCGTGAGCCCGGTCCTGAGGGCACTGACCTTTCAGGGTGAGCCCGGCGCCCGGAAATTAGTGGAGGCCATTGAGCAGTTCAAAGACCAGGACGGGGCGGTGGATCAATCGGCACCGACCGGATTCGTGGATCCGAAGGAGCGGGCCGCCGTCAACAAAGACGGCAAGTTCCGCGTCTCTCTCTACAAGGCGCTGCTCTTCCAGCACGTGCAGAGCGGAATCAAATCCGGTGCGCTGAACCTGGAACATTCCTACAAATACCGGCCTCTGGATGACTACCTGATCGACCGCGCCCGCTGGCGGCGCGAGAAACCGCAGCTGATCGAACGGGCAGGGTTGGAGGGCTTCGTCGAGCCCCGCAAGGTGCTCACGGCACTCGACGAGGCCTTATACCAGCAATATCTCACCACCAATCAGAAGATTGCCGAGGGGAAGAATCCCTACATCACCGTCAGGAAGACCGGCGACTTCAGCCTCGCCACACCCAAGCAAGAAGAGCACGATGCAGAGCCCTTACAGCACTACTTTCCCGAGCACCACGTCGTGCCATTGGTGGAAGTGCTCGCCACGGCGAACCGCTTCGCTCACTACCTGGACGAATTGCAACCCCCGCAGCAGCGGTACCACCGTGGTAAGCCCTCGGACGCCACCATCTATGCGGGGATCATCGGCATCGGCTGCGCGATTGGCCTGCGCCGTATGATGCGCATCTCCCGCGGGATTAATGAAGACGAATTGGAGCATACGGTGAACTGGCATTTCACCCTGGATGGTCTGCAGGCGGCCAGTGATCGCGTCGTACGCCTGATGGACCAATTGGAATTACCGAACCTGATGCGCCGCGTGCCGGATCGTCTCCATACCTCCAGTGATGGGCAGCAATTCGAGGTGCGCGTCGAGTCGCTGCACGCCAACTACTCGTTCAAATACTTCGGCAAAGAACAAGGCGTGGCCGCCTACACCTTCCGCGACGAGCGAGACGTGCTGTGGTACTCCACCGTCTTCAGCGCGGCCGAGCGGGAAAGTGCCTACGTGATCGATGGACTGATGCACAACGAGGTCGTCCACAGTGATATTCATTCGACCGACGCCTTCGGGTTCAGCGAGATGGTCTTCGCCGTGAGCCATTTGCTCGGCTTTTCCTACGCGCCTCGCTTCAAAAACCTCAAACGCCAGCGGCGCTACATCTTTAGGACCAAGAGGCCCGATCGTTCCTCCTGGACGATCAAACCCGCTGGTTACGCCGATGACGCGATGGTGATTCAGCACTGGGACGAGATCCTGCGCCTGATTGCCACCATTAAGTTGAAGGAAGTGACGGCTTCGGATCTGTTCCGCCGGCTCAACTCGTACTCGAAACAGCACGCGCTGTATCGGGCACTGAAGGCCTTTGGACAAGTCCCGAAATCACTGGTTATTCTCCAGGTCATCGACAATCCCGTGTTGAGACAAGCGATCGAAAAGCAGCTGGACCGGATCGAACACGTGCACCGCTTCACGCGGGCTATCTCGGTCGGCAACCCGCGAGAGTTTCTCCAGGCGGAGGAAGAAGACCAGGAGCTGGAGGAAGCGTGCAAACGGCTCATCAAGAACTGTATCATCTGCTGGAATTATCTCTATCTGTCCCAAAAGCTGGAGGAGACCACAGAGCCCGCCGACCGCGAAGCCTTGCTCGATGCGGTAGCCCACGGCTCGGCAGCGGTCTGGCGGCACCTGAACCTGCTGGGCGAATATGATTTTTCTGACGAACAGCTACGGGATAGCGTTGGAATCCGGCTCCCAAAATTGACCTCCTCAACAGGTCCCAAATTTGGGGGCGAGCCAATCGTCTTCTCTCCTTGAGTGACTGGGACTTGTCGAAGACGCTGTGGGACTTCACGTACCTCTATTGGAATTTAACCGGGGGGGAGGGCGAGCGGGACTTCTGCAATCCTGAAGTCCACGCGGGCATAGCCGTCCTCGGGGTCGCGCTGGCCGGCGTCGATTTCGTCCTGAATGTCGGCCAGGAATTCATCGAGCGCCTGCTGCGCCTCTTTGCGGGTTGTGAAGGTTTCGGGGACTTCCGTGAAGATGTTGTCTGCGGTCTCTTCGCTGACGGACCAGGTATTGATCCAGCCGTCGCAGAGCGTCCAGGTCTGTACTTCGTAGCGTTTTTCCATGATGTTTCTCCTTGTGAAAAAAAGGAGGAGACCGCTTACGCGGCCTCCCCTTCGGCGAGTGTTGCTCCCTGGATCGCTTCCTCGCGGAGGATTTCCTCTGCGGTCGGAAGTGTTTCCGTGACCGTCTGGTCGCTCGGGGGCATGAGCACCTGGCGCGCGCCGTTGTTGTAGACCAGGTTGAGGCCGTCGCCCTTGCCGTGCTTGAAAGCTGCGCCGACGCGGTTCCAGTACTTCTTGCCGTTGCGGTTGACGACTTCGTAGATCACGAAGGCCGGGGCCTTCTTTGCGGTGGTTTTTGGTTTTTCGTTTGTCATAGTGTTCTCTCCTTGGTTTGTGTTTTCCCTTGCGGGCATGCCTCCATTAAAGCCATGCGCCAGGGCGCAGCGTCACACAGGAAAATTGGGGGAGACCTTCAGGGGGAACCGAGGCTTCCTGTTGACGCGACAAGCGCCCGCGCGTGGCAGGGGGCAAGGATGCACGGAGGGAGAATACAAACGGCTTCAAGGGGAGAGGTGACAAGAACGGGAAACGGACATCGGAAAGAAAAGTCTGCCGGCTGCCTGTTATCGGGTCGTGTTCAGAGCAATGGCAGGGGAACCGGAAGAGCGGAAAAGCGGGTTTTCAGGCAAAGGGCGGGTAAAACGGCTCACACAATTGCCATAGGAGCGGCGATCGGGTGCGGGTGCGATGGACGGATAGGGGGAAACGAGTGGCCGAAAGAATCTGTTGACGAGTGATGCGCTACACGCTACAGTTGAAATATGATAGGAAGTTTCAGGCACCGGGGGCTTAAAAGGTTTTTCGAGGAGGACAATCCGCGGAAGCTGCCGGCTGACATGGTGGACCGGATTAAGGCAATTCTGGCGCGGTTGCACCAGGCGGAGGTGATCGAGGAGATGAACGTCCATTCCTACAGGCTTCACCCGCTGAAAGGCAGCCGGAAAGGGGAGTGGGGCGTAACGGTGAGGGCCAACTGGCGTATCACCTTTCGGTTTGAGGATGGCTATGCGCTCGATGTGAATTTTGAGGACTACCATTGAAAAGGGAGAGTGTTATGAAGGCTTTAAAAATGAAGACCCCCCCGCATCCGGGATTCTCGGTGCGCGTGGACTGTCTGGAGCCGCATGGGTTGAGCGTGACCGACGGGGCGAAGGTGCTGGGTGTGTCGCGGTCTGCGTTGAGTCATCTGGTGAACGAGAGCGCGGACCTGTCTTGGGATATGGCTATTCGCCTGGCGAAGGCGTTTGGCAGCACGCCAGAGGGATGGATGCGGTTGCAGTTCCAGTATGATGCCGCCCAGGTGGCAGAACGGGCCAAGAAAATCAAAGTGAAGACTTTTGCGGATGCGGTTCATGCGTGAGGAGGGTGAAGCGGCAGAGAGGTACGTTGTAACCCTGTCGGGTTTGGAGAAGCTGTGAGCATGGGATGGCACACCAACGTCTTCTCTCCTTGAGTGACTGGGACTTGTCGAAGACGCTGTGGGACTTCACGTACCTCTGTTGGAATTTAACCGGGGGTAGGGCTGATTGGCTGCCAGAATGAAGTGAAGCGGGAGGCGCGGGTAGCTATTGAATATCGTCGAGGTAGCGTTCCGCCCCAAAGCGGATGCGATTGACCTGATCGATGAGCACCTGGGTCGTACGGATGGATTCATGCCGCATCGTCTGCTTGACCTCCGACGGGCTGGCGCCTTTGCGATAGGCCAGCGCACCACCTGACAAACGCAGGGAGAGCGCGGTCACATGGGGCCGGGCAAGGCCGGCCTGAGTAAAGGCCTCCTTCAGCTGTTTCCGCATCCCTCGCGTCGTCATTCGCTCGCCTCGGTGGTTCACATCGTGATTCGTGAAGAGCGGATCAGACGGTGGAAAACGACCGTCAGGATATCGATGGTGGAGGTATCCCCAGAGCTTCGGACTGAGATCCGGTCGCACAATCACCGGCTCCTGTTTCGCCTTTCCTTTGCTGTGGAGAAACAGCAGGCTTCCTTCCTCTCCATACTCCGTCAGATCGCCGATATTGGCTGCCGCGAGTTCGGATTCGCGGGCGCCGGTCCGAATCATCAAGGCCGCGAGGAGATAATTCCGCAGGCCGATCGTTGTGTCTTGATCAAACTCCTTCAGCAACCCTTGGAGGTCCGTTCGCGTCAGTAAGCGATGGCGTAACCACCGGGCACGAGGCGGCCCGGCCACGGCCGCAAAGGGATTCTCGGACAGGTGGCCGGCGGACACCAACCACAGGCACCATTGCCGGACGGCTGAAAGATGGAGTCCCTGTGAGGGCTTACTCCGAGTCCCTCCCACTGCGAGCCGCGACCCCCCGGTCTCACGTGTCGATAGTCGTGTGGGCTCCGCGGAAGCTGGCCTCAGAATGTCCGTCGCAAGCCAGTGCGCGTACCGCTTCCCGAGCGTCTCGGAGAGGGGAGTGGATGATTCGTGGCCCTGCCACCAGTGATGAAACACGGTTAATTTTCGTGCATAGGTCGCGACGGTGCTCGCGGCAATCGCTCCGGCCCGCTCCCCAAGAAACAAGGCAATCAGTGAGGGGGCCCGTTCGCAGGTGATGGACGGCTGAGCGGTAGACATAGTACCTGGTATACCAGCGGCGTACCCGCTTTGCAACCCTTCTTCGCGCGCGCTTTCGGAAAGAAATGGGCGGAAAAGTAGAGGCGTCCGGAGGGGGATGGGTGGTAGCTTACGGTATACCAGGTACTGCACGTCCGAGAATGAGGTTGAACGCTCGGGGGACACTCGAACAAGGTCTCGCGGGTTCTGATCGGTTGGGTCTCCTAGAATCCCGGGGTGAAGTCTCCGAGGAGGCACAGCCAGCCTTCAGTCCATTGATCCACCGGTCAACGGCATGATCGATGAAGAAATTCAGCCATGGGGCAACCACAGACTCGCCTCTCATCGGCTTGCCCGGCAGCTCGCCCAACTGGATCTCGCCAACACGGTGGCGGACATGAATGTGACGGGGTGGGGGCTCCATGCGCTAGCCGGACGCCTCGTAGGACATTATTCCGGATTCCGCAGTTGAATGACGATCATGGGGAGGCGCCGTGGGCGTGAGGGGTGAATCGGAGCGCTGGCACGGTGAGGTCGGCAGGTCCAGCTGGGGGCTGACTGGCGTCAGTGGCCTCGGCCAGGTTCCAGTCCAACTGCGCCGCAATCGGGAGGCCGTGGAACAGAGTCCGCAACCGGGTGAGAAAGTCGGCCCGCTCCTCGCGAGGGACGGCGAACCGCACCCGGAGGCGTCGAGCTTCGGGGATCAGATCGGCCCCCACCAGAAAGATCAGGTCCCGGACGGCCCGCAGCCGCCGCTCAAACCAGCAGGACGGGAGCACGGTCTCGCGGAACCCCATCAAGAGGTTGTAGAGGACACAGCCGGTTCGAAAGGCCGCATCGGTGGCGTCGAACGACTGGAGACAGCACGTGTCGAGGCTCAGGTCCTCTTTCAACTCCTTGATCCGGTTCTCACTGTCCGCTCGGCCCGCGTACATCCGTGTGACCAACTCCGCGGCATAGGGCACGGTGGTGACGAAGACCCGGTACGTATAACCCGGACAGGCCAGCATCCGACGCCCGCTGGCCTCGGGGCGCTCCGCCAGCGTCTGGCGCAGGCACACAAACCGGCGCGTCCGGCCCCGCCAGACCGGCAATGTGGCCCTCGCCTCGGCCACCGCGATGCCACGGGCGACCGGCCGCCACTCGGTCTCCGACATCCGATAGATCACCACCTTGCGCAGGAGGGGCGTCAGCCGGGCCACAATGATGTAGGGCACGTCGCGGGCCTCCAACGCCGCCAGGAACGCGGTCACGAAGAAGCCGGCATCGGCCCGCACCAACCCGATCCGGTACCCAGCAGGCAGCATCGTGAGGGCTTGCGCCAGACACTCCCGTGCGCCGTTGGCTGTCCCGGCATGCCCGGCCCGCAAGGTGGCCCACAACAGGCGGCGCCGTTCGCTCAGCCAGGCCACCAACGGATGATGCGAGGGCCGGCCACGCATGACCGGATTGTGCCCCTTCAGACTGCCGGCTTGGTCGCCGTACCGACAGAAGACCGTCGAATCCAGATCCAGCGTATGGCCCAGCAAAATCGGCCGCATGGCGTGCAAGGAGAAGCGGATCAGGGCCTCCGATACTTCGGTGGTGTGCCGATACGTGAAGCCCTGGAAGAAGCGTCGCAGGGTATCGGGCGATGGGAATCGCGGCAGCCCCAGCAAGCGCGGGAGCAGCGGATCGCGGCGGTAGCGCGTGAAATGCTCGAACCGCTCGGCGCCCAGTGCCAGCCCGTACCACCAGGCCAGGAGCACGTCCACGGCGGGAATCTGATTGTTGGAGGTTTTCGCAAAGGAGACCAGCAGCGGGGCCAGCGCGGCACGCAGTCCAATCAGTTCGACGTACAGCCGGAGCAGAATCGCACCGGCCCACACCGTGATGGGATGCTCGGTACACGCGAAGCTGATCTTCGGGTAGAGCGGTGACGCGACAGGGCGACGAGTTCGCATGCCAACCCTCCTGTGCCGACAAGAGAATTTGGCCGCTGATTCTCCATCAAGACTGATCAACTGCGGAATCCGGGCTGAGTACGCGGGCGATCAACCGGATCGTTACGGAGGGACTCCTCTTGGCCGGGGTGAAGAAGCCGGGGATTATGATGCAGAGTTTGCGGCATTCGACGCCCACCTTTGCGTTGCTCAATGACCCGAATCCGACCAGGGGCCAGAAGCTGATGCGGCACAAGCACTATGCCACAACCGAAATTTATGTGGAGGAAATGCAGAAGCTGTTGGAGGGGGCGGAGGAGGCGGTGACACAGATTTAGGTGAGGACGCCAATCATGCAGGTTAGGGCGCCCACAGGGCCTGGACCGGTACGAGCCAGAGTTTCTCGCCGAATGGGATGAGATGATCACCCCCATAGAGCACGATGCCGGAGCGGAACCGTTTCCCCAGTTGATCGCGCAGGGCTTGCAATGCCACGAAGTCAGAGGCCGCCACGGTCGCGCTCACTTTGACTTCGACTCCAGCCACCGAGCCGTCGGCGTGTTCCAGCACAACATCCACTTCCGAACCACCAGCGGTGCGAAAATGGTAGAGCGATGCGTGCGGAGCAGCCCATGACAGCTGTTTGCGAAGTTCGCCCACGACGAAGGTTTCCAGCATCCGTCCCAACAACGCACGATCTTCGCTGAGCCGTCGGGCGTCCGCACCGATCAGATGGCATGCCAGGCCGGTGTCGACCAGATGCAGCTTGGGTGCTTTGACCAGGCGCTTCCCCATGTGTGGCGACCAGGCCGGCAGGCGATGAACGAGAAACACCGTTTCCAGCAGGGCCAGATAGCGGGTCAAGGTCGTGTGCGGCAGTCCGGCGTCCCTGCCGACGTCGGCGAGATTCGCCAAACCGGCCGTGCGGGTGGCGAGCAATTTGAGAAGGTTGGGCAGCTGGTGCAGCGCATCCACCCGCGCCAGATCGCGCACGTCCCGTTGCAGAATGGTGGAGATGTAGGACGCAAACCACGCCGACCGGCGATCCTCTGCGTTGCGCTGTATGGCCTCCGGGTACCCGCCGCGAGTCAATCTGGCCGCAAGATCCTGTGTGGTCGCCGTGAGCTTCGTTTTGGCGATGGTGCCGTCAAACAGACGTGTCACCAATCGCTCGCGCGTGCCAGCGAGTTCACCCGTTGAAAACGGGAAGAGGGGAATGACCTCCATCCGTCCGGCCAGCGATTCGGATAACCGCGGCAGTGTGAGCACGTTGGCCGATCCGGTCAGCAGAAAGCGACCGGCCCGGCGGTTCTTGTCAACGGAGACTTTGATCGCAGGGAAGAGATCCGGGGCCTTCTGGATTTCGTCGAGTACGACTGGGCCATGCAGGTTGCGGATGAAGCCGACCGGATCACTCGCTGCCAGTGCGAGCGTGGCCGCATCATCCAGCGTGAAGTACTCCGCGCCGGTCTTCTCGGCCATCGCTCTGGCCAGCGTGGTCTTCCCAGTTTGCCGAGCGCCGTTGAGCAGCACGACCGGCGTGTCTGCAATGGCCGAGTGGATCGCTTGCTCAATATTTCTCTTGATCATGGAGAGATATTCACCTGTTTGTGGTGAATTTGCAAGTGGAACCAACACGTGATCCAGTGAGAAGGGGCGCAGGCACCTCGTCGACGTTCTTGAGGTGTCCCATAGACGGCAGGATGTGGAACGGATGCGCTCAACCATTGATATGGTGGTCCAGGATTCTTCACGTGGGTTTTCGATTATCTGGACGTAATCGGGCTTCGTGGGCGTCGCCGAAGTATATCCAAATGGGTACAATACCTCCGTGCAACCACGGCGCTTTTTCGGGGATTCGCTGAAATGTATCCGGCAGTTTTCCGAGCATGCTCGACATGACACCGGCTATCAACTGGAGTGGTGCAGCACGGCCAGCAACTAACGGATTTCAAGGCAATGCCATCGGTGGGGAGGGGAGTCGAAGAGCTTCGAGTGTGGGACGAGTCCGGCACCTATTGTGTGATCTATGTGGCCCGGTTTGCGGAGGCGGTATACGTGCTGCATGCGTTCCAGAAGAAAACGCGGGCGGCAAGCCCGCACGATGTCGAGGAGGCAAGGAAAGGGTACGCTGAATTGATAGGAGGGAGCTATGGGTAAGGCAGTCCAGAGCTTCGAGAGTGTGTGGGATGCATTGGCCGATACGCCCGAGCAGGCGGCACATTTGCGTGCGCGATCCGGTCTCATGCAGCAGATCACGGAGATCATTGAGGTGAACGAGTGAACACAGGTGGAAGCGGTCACCAAATGTGGGGTCACGCAGCCGCGGATGAATGATCTCCTCCGCGGACGGGTGTCGCGGTTCTCCCTGGATGCGCTGGTGAAGATCGCGGCGGCGCTCGGGCAGCACGTACGAGTAGAATTGGAGCCCTCCCACAAGCGAGCGCGGCGGAATCGAGGGGGCATGCCGGTTACCCTATTTTGTATCCATAGAAAATAAACATCTGCGGTTGCCACGCCTTAGACGTTCACGGCGGAGCATTCAGGCGGGTCCGTGTGGTTGAAGCGGATTGCGGATTCGCTGATGTGATCGAATAATCCGGTATCCGGCTTCGCCTCCCCCTCCCTGGCTCAACTTCAGATGAACTCACGACAACCCCAAGCGATCAGTCACGGAATCCACGAGGTGATGCTCGACGCCTAGATACTTCTCGGTGGTCATCACGGAACTGTGGCCGTAAAGCTGCTGGATCTCCCGCATATCTTTGGTAAGCGCATAACACAGCCGGCCGAAGGTACGGCGCAGGTCATGCGGCGCCACATGTTTCCCCAAGGCCAGCTGTGCGTACCGTCCGACAATTCGCCAGATCGTATCCTCCGTCACACCCGTGCCCCACACACGCCCATGGCGATTGATCGCCCGAATCACCCGGCCGAAGTCAATCCCGGCCGCCTCGACCCACCGATCCCAGGCATTCTTCACGACGCCAGGGAGGGGAAGGGTGCGAAGCCGTTTCCCTTTGCCTCGCAGATTCGCCAGCACCCAACGGCCGTCGTGTTCTCGCACCACCTTCACATCCAAGTGAGCAATTTCGGCCCGCCGAAGCCCACAGCGCAGGATCAGCATCAACACGAGATAATCCCGCTTCCCCACGGCCGTGCGTATGTTCGGCCGGGCCAGAATGCGTAGCGCCTGTTCACGCGGCAACCACACGCCCGCGCGCACCCCACGATTGGGAACCATCGGAATCCGGAGAATGCCGGTCGCAGTCGCGGAATCAATGACTCCCTCGTCCATCGCTTCCTGAGCCAGGCGACGCAGCACCGTCAGATGAAGATTGATCGATTTCGGTGCGAGCTTCTTCTGCAGACTGAGGTAGTCCCGATACTTCAGGATCGTCGTCTTCGAAAACTGCGTCTGCTTCGTACGAGACACCCATGTGCGGTAGGCCGCTGCAGCCGAACGGTATGCGCGTTGCGAATGCGGCGAAGCACAGGTCAGGACAACCTGGTCACAGATTCGAGTCCACCGATCATCCATCAGAGTCATCCTCACCCCCAGCCTATTCACTGCGACCGGTGTCACTCTCGATGCACGGCCGGCAGCCCTATTCGTAGTTCGTGATAGTCTATCCTATCACGTCTTATGAGCACTGCACGTGCCACGCGAAAGAAGCCGCGTTCTTAGTCTGGCAATTGATAGATCTTCCAGTGGTGGCCATTGACTATCCCGATGATTCCGAGGCGTCCATGAGGATCACCGAACGAAATTAGGTTCTCCTTGTTCTCATTTTTTAGGAATCGCTTGTAATACCCCTGCAACATACTCGTGGCCGAGGTCCGCACGGGCTCTACCTTAATGAGTCGTTCCATGAAGACGGCAACACAAGGAGGCCCTGTCACGTCGGGATCATCCACGGTCATGTGCGGATCATATTCCCCCGGCAAACCTGTGACGTCGAGGGCCGTCCATATTTTGGTGCCGTGGGACTCAAAGTATCTCCACACATCGCCGGCAAGGACCCCGGCCAGACGTGTAATCAACGCCAAGTCATTTTTTGCCCGCCCATTAAACGACACAAGCTCAGCCACATTTCGATATCTTTGTGTGTCAGATTGGCGGGCGATGTGTTCATCAAACGATGCCTTGATTTGATCCAGATCTGTGCGACGATCCCAATAGATGTCTACGGCATACTCATTCGTCGCCGCATGGGCTGCGATACAGGAGGCCATGTAGGCGATGAACGAATCGAAGGGAACAAATCGTTCGCCTCTTGGAGAGGACCGTTCTTTATACTCCCTCCCATAAGCCAAGGCCGCGTCTTTTGTTCGTCTGCCCTCATGAATCATGCAGGCGCCATGAGCATAGAACGCGAACAGATGTATGGAGAGACTTGTACGATTCAGCGTCTGGATGAACAGCTCCCTGGCTGCCTCGTTTTGGAGCACATCCTTGTATTTATAATCCTCTTTACCAACAATTGAGCCGAGGTGTTTCGAAATCCGGGCTAATTCTGGAGCCTGTTCCAATGGAAACAGAACTGCTCCCACTCCAAAGCCAGATTCCTCGGTTGACTGTGGGCGATTGCTGGTTCCGGTTTCATCAAAGACAGCGATGTATTTCTTCATGTTCTATCCAATTTGATCAACCAGTGCACAGCTGGGGCTGTCGCAGAATCGACGCGCATGTTACGCACCGCAATGAAGGTCGCGCATTTATCTCAAATGGCTTGAAGAGCATCGTGGTACTGGCACAGTGTTTGGAGTCGAGCAGAGATTCTGACAGCAAACTCTCATGCCGCCAAGTAGCTAAACGTCCTACTGTTTGCCGTGTATCAGCCCTGGTCTGAGACCAGAAGCTCTTCCTTCGCGATATCTACTTGGTTGGGGCTTGCAGGATTATTGGACAAAGAAGCAGAACCATGACGCGCGAACCTCAATTCAAGACAAGGCATGGGAAACATCAACGTCTCGATTGCCCTTCCTTGTAACTACGAGGGCGTCAATCGGACGGAAGACGAAATCTCACTTTACAAACAGTAGCGCAGACGTCAACATTTGTTGCGGCACAGTGAGCGTCCGAGAGCTAGTGAACAGCCACCAACCTCAGTCATTATGCATTGGAAAAGCCATGAATCTTAACATCCAGGCGTTTGTGCTGTTTCTCACTCTGACGGTTGGTGCCGCCCTGCTTCAAGGGCCCATTGCTGTCGAAGCCAACGACTCAACGACCACACATGTCAACGAGACAAGCGAGCGAGGGGACACTATTGCCCCCAATAATAGCTGTGTGCAATCGATAACGACCGACCTAGTTCAGAAGCTGAAGCCCATATCTAGCGTTGCCATTGCGCCAGACGAACCGAGTGATGTGGACAACTCTGCAGTACTTCGATACCTCAACGACATGACAACAAAGATTGCTGCATCTCCTGCCTTGACCAGGCGTTCGTACGATGGGAAAGACAAACAGGTGGTTATTAGCTTCAGAGTTCATGCACGAGGCGAATTATCTGATGTGAGGCTAGAGAGGACGTCAAGTCCTACCAATAAAATCCCCGATCCGTACGACCTCTCCGCTAAGGGCGCAGTAGAGCAAGCGGCTCCATTTTCAGCATTTCCATCCGACATTAGTACGAGATGGCTGGATGCCACAGCAACGATTTCATACCCCAGCCGCGAATCACTCGTAGAAGAGCAACACGCGAAGGTGCGTGCTTACAACATCTGCAAAGACCTTGCTCATATTGGCCTGTCTATTCACACCATGAAAGACAACGCAGCAGATTTAGAGAAACTCGAGGCCTTTGCTGATCAACTGCAAAAGTATAAACAGGAGTTGGGGGAGGAATTTGAGGTCTCCAGACTTCAGGGCAACCTAACCGACAAGACGACAGAAATCAAAAAACAGATCGCACGCATTTCCAAACTGAACAAATTCGACACCGATTGTGAGAATAAACTGCACAAGGAACATTTTCCGTCACACCTTCGTGACGAACCGGTGAATTCTTCGCATCCAGACACCAGCACACTGGGGCGTGCATTCTGCACGGCTATTAACGGTGGTGGAACGGTCGAGTTCCTTGTGATGAATGAGAGAAGTCCAACCGTCGGGATTGCTGTCAAAACAAGAAAGCGACGTTTCGTTGTGATTCTTCAGAAGAAAATGACTGGGGATTTGACCGAGGAATGGAGAGCCGTTGAGGTTCAGACTCCCTCTGATCGAAAAGCAATCCCTTTTCTCCTAGGGAATTCGTTTATGGCGAGCTTTCCGGAAATGGTTCAAGATGAATAGTACTCGGCAAATGAAAGTATCGACATACGGGACTATGGTTTGTCCGCCGAATTAGGCCCTCTCGCACAGTCGCACAAAAGCCTGTCTCGAATCCTATTGAGGATGAACACCTATTCCAATGCCAAAATCGTTACTTCTTGACTTGTTTTCGGCCACGCAGTAGAAAAGCGAAACTTCCATCACTGAGAGGATAACAGCATGGCAAAGGCGATGACGAAGGCCGGAATTGCGGAGTACCTCGCGGAGAAATCTCACCTAACAAAAAAAGCCGCCACGCAGATTCTCGATGACTTGGCCGCGCTGGCCTATAAAGAAAGTAAGAACGGGTTTAAGCTACCGGGCTTAGGCATGCTGGTTCTCAAGAATCGGAAGGCCAGAATGGGGCGCAATCCCCAGACGGGCGACGCCATCAAGATTCCTGCCAAGCGTGTCCTGAAGTTCCGAATCGCGAAAGCCGCGAAGGATGCCATTCTCGGGAAAAAATAACTTCGCGATCCCTCATTCGCATAGAGCACCTCGAACATTGTTCTCCGACTCACCTGGGCCGCCATCTAGTCTTTAATGCTAGATGGCGGCATTTCCTGCTCAGCGATCGGATACCTCTCCAAGCTGGGATGACTCAGCACCATTGTATCGATTGAGATACACTCGTCACTCATAGTTTTTCATAATACACTGAATTTCTAACGTGTTGATCCGCGCAGAAGATTCACCGTTCAGTAGATCGTGGGACATGACCCATGATTCCCCTTATTCATCGTGAGGAACAGCCATGATAATACTCTTCGCACTCTTGTACGTGATTGTGACGACTTCAGAGGTCGGTGCCTGGGGAGAAGAGGGCCACCGAGGGATTGCCGAAGCTGTACAAGGACACCTCACCGCATCGACGGCAAAATCTATCGCGAAGATTGTAGAAACGGGAAACGACCTTCCACCGGGGACCCTGGCGCGTCTGTCCGTCTGGCCAGACCAGATTCGTGCGCTGACGAAGAACCCGCATGCCACGATTCCAGGATTTTCAACGGCTGAAATGGAGGAAGCGCGGCAGTTCGTCGCGGCCCATCCGGACAATACGAATTGGCACTTCGTGGATCTACCGCCGGGGGCTGCGCACTACCCAGACCTGGCTCATCCGGATCCCGCGGACCCCGCCCTGCCGTTTACCAGTACAACGGATGTCGTGCACATGATCCACCAGAGTGTGGACATCCTCGAAGGCCGCACCGAATCAGCCACCTTCACAAAGCTTCAAGCCCTTAGTTGGCTGCTGCACCTGAGCGAAGATATCCATCAGCCCCTGCATGTGGCCTCCGGCTATTACTCAACGGCGGCCGACACGCTCTCTCATCCCACCATGCTGACGGACCCACCGAGGTCACCAAACAACATGGCAAGAACGATCGCGGAGGGAATGTATTGCTGTTTCTCGCGAACCCCACCTGCCCAACGAAACCGACGCATGAAAACCTGCACGCCATTTGGGATGACTGCCTGGTGGATGTCGTGGGGGGAGCCAAAGGCTGTGTGAGCAAGACTACCGACAAAACAGTAGCGAGAGTCGCGGACCATCTGAAGGCGCGCATGCAAGACCCTGCCTCCCAGGCGTTTCGGCTGCAGGGCGACTACCACCACTGGCCTGAACAATGGGCCACCGATTCCGTGCATGTGGCCGCGGCGGGAGTCTTTCCCTCTGAACTCGACTCCGGTTGTGTGATTCTCGACGCCAAACGGCCCCACCCGCCGGTTCATGTTCAGAGTCGAGTGGTGGCTCCCGCGACAAAGGGAGCCTATCTACAAGAGCACAAGGTAAATGCGGATATCCAGCTCACCAAAGCCGCAGTGCGGCTCGCGGATCTGTTGAACCAGCTGCAGTGGAAGGACTAGCGGCAGGACGCTCCTCGACGATCACCTGACGCACTCAGCGGCGTGAATCCGTCTCAAGTGAGTGACTGGTCTACATCTCAACGGACGACCCTACAAGTGACAGAAGCAAGAAACTGGGCAAGGATCATGAGGCCGTACCAGAAGGAGTACGACGCGAAGGATCGCTCGCGTTGAACACACTAGGTCACAGCACACCTGCGAGAAGATGGTGGTCAGAGCGTTCCTAGCGCCTGCTGCCGTGCCTGAAGTGCCCGACGATACGCGCCGTCCTCTCCATACTTTTTCACGCCGAACTTGCGCCTCGTGGCGCGTCCCTCGCCGATCGGCCACTGCGCGAGCCAGTAGGCCATGCGCGGGCTGGTCGGTGTGCGGCCTGGGGCTTCGTGCCGACTCACGCCTGACACTCCTGATCGATTCTTTTTCTTCCTGATTCGGCAGATTTCTTGCCGTGTCAGTCCAGGCAGGGTCTGCAGGAGCGTCTCTCGGTACGCCGTGGCAGCGACCAGGGCCTGGCGCGTCCCGCTATACACACGGTCGCTGAAGTAACGGTGATGGACTTGGTTGCGGCGTTGCACGCGCACGAGCCAAGCATACGTGTGAGTCTGGTCGTCCTCGATTCGGCTGATCTGACGCATGGGGTTATCGCGCGCGACGAAGGTACCGACTCAGGCGGCGCTCCTCAGGGAGCTCAATGTCACGGATTTGAAGCCCCAACTCTTGCCCGCGGCTCCAAGCGACCACCGCGCGGTGAACGTGGATCTTGTCCTCGGCCTTGTCGAGATGCAACGTGATGGTCAGTTCAGTGCCTGCCGGAACCGTTTTCTCGGCATCGACGCGGCAGCCCTTCGGCGACAGGTTCCAGACAAAGCCACGGCCGCGGGTGTCGTGGTTCAGAAAGAAGGCGGTTCCATGAATCGGAACACGGCGAGAGATACGGGGACGGAAGTGTTGTGGAGTAGCCATAGAGGGCAGTCTAGCGAACTTGGCCGCTTCTGACGATCCCCTATTCGGATGAAGGGGTGAAGACAACGCGCGATTAAGACCCTGTAACCGGTTGCCGGCCAACTCCGTATCCTTTCACTCACACCGTTTCTGTGACGGCGGCATTGAAGGCCTCGAATAACCACATCCAGAGGCCCAATTCCACCGCATACAGCGTCCACGGGAGGAGCAGGAACCAGATCAGCGCCTTGCGCCGCGCGAGGGTGAAAGTACGGGTTGCGCCCCAGTAACTCACCACCACGGACCAGAAGGACAGCACCACGAAGATGAGCGTCCAACTCCCCTCCGCGTCTCTCGCTAGGCGGTAATTGGGAAAGAGGAGGGTCTCACCCAGCATGACCAGAACCACCGGGAGGGCATACACGAGGGAGGAATAGACGAAGAGGAGTCGTGGCCGGAGGGGATCCAGCGCCGTGGCACCAGACCACTTGAGGCGGAGACGATACCACCAACCACCGAGGTACCAGAACAAGGGCACGTTGACCGCCCCTAGCACCACGAGCACCACCCAGAGCGTGCTCCAGGAATGCAGCAGCCAGGGACTGAGCTCAGCCCATCCGGAGACGGCCTCCCCCATCTCCGCCCGAAGCAAGTGCTGCTCAATGCGATCCACCATGGAGGCGATCCCGAGACAGAGCGTCGCCAAGAGCAGGAGGGGGGGACGGGCGAGCTCGTGAAACGAGGCAAAGAACTGTGAGGGATTCACGAACAGGGCGACTAGGCGTGAAAGTACGCCCCCCGAAGACAACTGCGCTGTGGGGGATGTGCGCGATTGCTGATCTGGTGACTGTGGGGAGTTGACGACGGACGGCTCGTGTATCATTCGGGCTTTCTTGTCCTTGAGGCTGTCGTTGCAGTGTGCAGGCAGACTACCCGGACTGCGTCGCGACGACAATTGCACAAGGTGGGGACTGAGCTGTCCAAACGAGGGGGCAGGACGTATCCCAGCGAGTCGCTCTCAGACTTGTAGAGTGAGACGGCGATTGATAGGCCGTCCGCCAATCGGACTGTTGGCTTCTGGGTGACTGTCAGGGCATAGTGAACGCAGTGGCTGCCCCGAGCAGGCCGGGCTGGCTCCCAACTGATCTATGACTCGTGACGACGTGCATATTGGCGTGATGGTCACAGTGATCGGCCCGCGATGGGACCGACCACCAGGAACTCTAGCCAGGGTGACAGAAACCGGACACCATGCCATCGGTGGACAATGGTGGTTCACGGTCGAATGGCTGACAGGGATCCGCACACGCTCGCAGCACAGCCTGAGAATGGGGGAAGAGGACCTGAATACCTTTCACCTTGCGACAGGAGACGCGACTCCGCTGGCTGCTCGAGAAGACGTCCGACTGGCGCCTCCCCCACGGCCTGTACAAATTGCGCTGCCCTTTACGGCGGATGATGACGATGACTGACGCTGGCCTTTCTCCGCTTGTCCGCTTCGGCACCTCGACCTGGACCTATGAAGGCTGGCAAGGACAGGTCTATCTGCGGAAGTATGCAAAAACGGCCTTTGCCCGGGAATGCCTTGGCGAATACTGCCAGTATCTCTACGAGGGACAGCCACTCTTTCGCACGGTGGGTAATGATGCGACGTTCTATCGGCCGCCATCCGTCAACCAGCTCACACGGTATCTGACGCAGATCCCCGAAGAGTTCCAGATGTGCTTCAAGGTGTGGGAAGAGCTCACGATCCCCACCTATGCGAAACATGCCCGCTACGGCCCACGCGCGGGACAGCCCAACCCCAACTTTCTGAACGCCGAGGCCTTCACCAAGCTCGTACTGCAACCCTATCGGGACGCGCAGTTCGGTTCGCATACCGGCCCGTTTCTGTTTGAGTTCCAGCGTCACGGGATGGCCGCGGAGGAGTTTATTGGAAAGCTCGACGAATTTTTTTCACGGGTGCCGACGGATTTTCGCTACGCCGTGGAGATCCGGAATGCGGGCCTGCTTGGGCCCCGCTACCACGACATGCTGCAGGCGCACGGTGTCGCCCATGTCTACAATCATTGGTCCTACATGCCCCCGCTCGCCGAGCAGCACCAGCGCCTAGGGACCTTCACTGCGCCGTTCACCGTGTTACGCCTGCTGACTCCGCTCAAGATGACCTATGAGGCGGCCAAGAAGCGGGCGGAGCCGTATGACAAGCTTATCGGTGAATTGCCGGAGATGCGGCGGGACACGGTCACCTTGATACGCCAAGCGACAACCGAAGGTCGGACGACCCATGTGCTAGTCAATAACCGTGCTGAAGGCAATGCGCCATTGACGATTCAGGCGCTTATCGACCGCCTACAAACCTAACGCTGAAGGGCAATCTAGACCCACAACTCCTATGCAGCTGCATTGTTTCCCGCGCCTCTCGACGCGAATGGGGAAAACGTCTGTGACGAGATCGCCTTGAGAGCGGCCGCCCTGGCCTTGAGGGCCCGTCGATACGCCCCATCTTCTCCATACTTGAGGATGGAGAACTTCTTGTGCCGAGATTGACAGTTCTCGATCGGCCATTGGACGTCCCAGTAGAGCCGATGGACGCGGCTCCCCTTGGAGAATTCCCGTCGGTCGATACGGCTCAGCCCTGAAACGCCAGAGCGGTTCGTCTTCTTGAGAGAGGCACAGTAGACTGGCTTGCTCAGCGGAGGATTGGACCTGATCAGTGCCTCCCGGTAGGTCGTGGCTGCAACCAACGCCTGCTCAGCACAAGCCAGCGTCCACCTTATTCCCGGCGAGGTAGGACTCCAAGTAGACGGCATCTTCACCTGGAATCGTTTTCAAACGTACTCCGAATTCTTCCGTCCGTACCCACGTCACCAAAGCCTCATCCAACACGAGAGCACGACGCTTTGTTGGTAGGACAACGAATAAGGACAGCGTCATCCCCGGCGTCACTTCGGCCTGACTCTCGACATGGCAATGGTGCATTGAGAGCCCAACAATTTTGCCCACGTCGTATAGATTGTCTTGTGCTGAATGGAACACACAGGACAGAGGCGCCTCTTCGAAAAGGCTATTTGGCAGTTCGGCAATGGACATAAATCAAAGTGTACTCAGGCTCCCGACTCAGTCATATTCCTCTTTCGACGGGACCAAGAATCGCTCGCCCGTGCATCACGGTCTAAAAGCCCTGGTCATCTGAGGTCCTCTCTTCACGACTAGGGGCCTTTGTTTCAGTCTTTCATTGATATCCCGTCGTCCCCGGTCGGTTTCTGGCACTCCAACTGATCCCATTCTCCGGCGCGAACTGCCTCATGACGCATCCGCATCAGTCTTGCCACAACCTCGAGTCCATTCAACACGTCAACCGGGTCTTTGGCGTCCAGGCGGAGAATCAGATCACGAACCCACCAATGAGTCGCAGGGGACGACAATAACATCGACCGCATAACGTTGTATTGGTCAGCCCATCGCATGGTATCGCCTTATGACTGTTCTATTGAACCCACCGTTTCTGTATTACCTGCGTGGCTTGATGTAAGAATAATCGGGCGCAAAAGGGAATGCTCTATATCACCAATCGCAACCCCTTCAATTCAGGCATCTCTTGATCAACGCTTCAATACTGCAAAGACCATGGCCATAGACACGTCGAGGAGTGAAGGACATTCCATACACCAACACAACCAGCTAAAAATCCGACACAAACACCACGATGCACAATCAGACTTGCATCCTATCTCTTTGAAAAGCGCACCCCGGGAATCTACCTCGCCCTTCCAATGTTCACCTACTCCGATACGGCCATTGCCGTTCCGTTAGGGGGAACCCCAATCACATAAGGCAAATGCTCCTACGCTCAGATGGGGAAACCACTTAAAATCTCCTTGGGCACTGTCGCCTACAGTTACCTGAAACCAATCATGCGCGAAGCAGAGCAATGCGTCGCACTGGCACCCGATAGTCTTGGAAGGAGATTGCACCATGCCCGCCGGCATTAGGACATCGCTAACACGGGTCTATACGTATCCCGCATATCTCACATATTCTTCCTATGCTGCCTTGCCGGCTGCGGTCAGAGAAGAAGCTGACCAAATGCAATCTCTGTGGAATGCGATGGTCGACGTTTATGAAGTCGCCCATCGCCAACAGGAGCGCCTTCACAAACAATTCCTTCAAACGAGTCGCACGACGACGCGCGCAGCTGGCGGCACACGTTCGATTGGCGATCCCCTTGAGTGCATCAAACAATTGCGTGGGCAGAACGACTCCCTCGAGGACGCGACTCTTCTTGCCCTTTCTCGTACCTATCGCACAGCTGCGGCTGAGTACGAAGCCTCCCAACATCACAATATCGACCGATGTCTCCCTTACCCTGAGAGCATGAAGCAGGAGCTTTCCCAGATCACCAAACGTCTGAATGACACTCTGCACCAACTCGCACGCACAAGCCTTCTGTCTCGTTCACACAGCAATGCCGTGCTCGAACGAATGAAAACAGCCATCCGCCGCGTGCCCCTCGGAAATCTTCCACCCAGCAAGGAAACAGGTCCGCCGACCTCGTTATTCTTTACTCACAACTTCGGTTCGCAAGGAGTCCGCATCCAATCATTAACTCGCGCAGACATGACCCAGTCGGGCTCCTCATTTGCCGCCAATCGTCTACTTACACTCAACCCGGACTCGCAACTCGCAGAGGACACCGACCCCCGAGACCGGGGCCAACGAGATTCTTGCAGAACCGAGGGGGAACTTTTCGTTCGCAACGTCCCAATTCCGTTTGAAATCATCCTTACTCCCCTTCTGCCCAAAGACGCTCTTCTCAAACAAGTCTCTCTCATTGGTTCACAACAGCGACCACAGACGAGCGTCAACTTTGACAGTTCCAACGCACGTCTCAGGAACGACACGACATGGCAGTGGCACCTTCAATTCACGCTAATCGTACCGCCGACCCAGCAATCGGAACCAAAAAAATACGGGATGATCGCCCTTGATTTTGATCATCGACTCATAAATGACGCGACCCCCCTTGTTAGGGTGGGAGAATGGGTATCTGACACGGGCAAACACGAATCCGTCTTCTTTCCCGCGCGGATAATAAAAAATCTAATTGCGGCATACGAAGCCAGGGAAGCCCTCAATGTTCAGCACCTCGCCCTCAAACAACTATTTGTTCATTTTCCATTTGGTGAGGCACTTGCCGATATAGTGAAGGAGCCCATTCACAGCGATGTGCCACTGAGCAGAAAGAGGCTTCGATGCATTGCTCATCAGGCAGTTGAAAAGGCCTACAGCGGTCCCCTTACAAGCATAATCCGAGAATTACTCTTGCAAATTAGAGACACAAGAATCGATGTAGTGAGACGGCGCCGACAATGGCGCAGGGACCGAACCGAGTTTTACGACAAGCTTGCACATCGCCTGTCGAGAGAAGCCGGGACTATTGTGCTGACTCCAATACTGATGCCTGGCCATTCAGGCTCCGAGGGATCTTCTACCTGTACGACAAGAAGTGCACCATTAGCACAAGCGCTCGCACATCCCATCAACATGCAAGAGTTTATTCATCGACTTCGGCATGCCGCGCCCATCTATCGGACCACACTTCATTTTGTACAATCCATGCATGCCCTGATCGCCTGACTTACGCGGCCCCCTGCAAAGATAATCCGACCTTCTCAACCAACAGCTTCTCCCCATCCCACTCCAGTCCTTGAGACAGCGCCTACCAAAACAATAGCCACCGCCTCACGATCCCTCCTGCGTTGTGCACACCATAATGAGGCCCCCATGCTTGGCACAGTCGATTTGCTTCCACACACCCAAGTGGTTACGAACAGCACACCTACCAATATTTCCTCTGCTGATCTGTCTCAGAGTGGGGATGATTCCCCAGTATTGCCCCGGCTAGCCACCGAGCCAGTTGGTATGAAAACCGAGGCGGTGCCCGATCCTCCGCCCTCACGACGCGATGAAGAAGACGACGAAGATGAACAGGACCCGATTGTTAGCCTCGAACAGGACTCCAATGACTTTCAGCGCGCGACGATCTCCATCGTGATGACGCTGCTCCCAACGGACCGCCACCCTGACGGCCGCCTCACACTCATCGGCGTACGAAGTCACAACCTCCCGCCGCAGCTGACTACCGCACGATTCAACGACTTACTGCCCCTTCCGGAATCTCTGAGTCAGGCCCTCACACGTTGGGAGCAGACCTTTCCTGCGGCGCTAAAGGCACGGAAAACCCAGCGGGACGCAAGAGCCGCCGAGCAACAGACTAGAAGCCTGGAACAGGAGAAAAAACGCGAAGCGGAACGGCAAGCCAGAAAAGCCAAAGTTGCTAAGCCGACCGCCGCGAAAACCACGTCCGTGGCCCCAACACCCAAACCGGATCGCGAACAACACTCACACGATTCCCCCTCAAACACAGCCCTTCCTCAAGCCGGCTTATTCGAGTAGCGAAAGGAGCCTTATGGTTACGCTTCAACTTGAAGGACAAGAAATTCAATTGCCCCCCGAAATCGCCATCAGCGACGATGCGGTTCGCAAAGCGATCGCCCCCCTCTTCCCACAAGCCGCCCATGCCACCATTCAGCGAACCACTGACACGAATGGGATGACAACGATTAGGCTCACGAAACAGGCTGGAACGAAAGGAAATTACCATGTCATCCTCCGTCAGCTTATCGAGTCCCCCCGCCACGTCAATCCCGCTCTCACGCTCTACCAGACATATCAAGCTGAGTCCCAGCCAACCCAGACAAAGGTCGAATCCATACTCCTCACGCAGCAAAAGCTGCGTCTCGCCATTGAGCATGGTGAAAAGGAATACAAAGAAACAGCTACCATTAAGGAGCGACTCACAAGCACTCCTGGCTCGCCCAGCCGCATCCTTCCACCTGGGTTTTAACCTGCCCTCCACACCGTTGAACCTTGTTCTCGCATCCCTCAAAAACACAGAGGTTATCTCGGTCCCCTCATGCCTCGAATATCTGGAGGAGAGAGCGCGCGACTTTTGTATTGTCAACACGTTCCATGAGATCTTTCCACGGAGATTTCGCACTGCCGCCGCCGCACTTCCGCATCGAAGCATCAAGGAGGCCGCAGAACAGCTTCAAGAAGAGTTCATTAAACTAGTCGAGCAACACTACTTCCCGCTCGATAGCTGGGACACCGAATGGATTCGAGACCGCTTCCCATTCATTCCCATACATTTGGAAAATTATGATTGTGAGTCGGAATTCGAAGAGGTACCGCTTCCAATCTGTATCGCAGCGGCCTGGGTGGGACACTATTCCTACGCCCCCACCTGGACGAATATTCAAGAAGAACTCAGCGAGCACGCTACAATTCCACGATGCTTTTTGAATCCTCAACACCGGTGCAACGTTCAATTTCTTGACTTCAGGAGACGTTGTGCCAGACGGCGCTTTCCCATTTCAGGATTTCCCCAGGTCATCGACATCCTCGGCCACTGCACCGGATCTCTGTTCCTTGACATTAGCTATGACTGCGAGTCACCAGATCACCCGTACCAATGGAACAAACGGGATCTCAAAGCTTTGGCTCGCCAATGGAAACGGGCGCAACTCATGCAAGAAGCCATGAATAGCACGACTAAAGCCTTACTCGACAATCCGTCCGCATGGGAAACGATTTTCAGCTGCTGGTCCGATCTTTGTACTGCAACACATGAGGCGCAAACATGAGAGATGCAAGCTCGTGGCACGACGCGTCTCTGCACTTCATCGGCGGGCAATTGCTTCTTGAATACAAGGATGGTGAAGCGGTTGTCAGAAAATGTATTTCACCAGAGGCTGCCAGGAATGCGTTCTCATCAGCCGGGATAGATTCCGACTGGCTCCCAGAACATGTCTGCCGCTATGGCATAGGCCCCGGAGGTCCATGGCTGCTCCTCCGATTTCCCCCTGGTCGATATGTGGTCCCATTGGCTGACCCCATTAGACTTTCCGGAGGAGGGGCCCCACACACAATGCTTGCCGTCCCGATGCCGGGGTTGTTGTTTCTGGGGTACGGGACCCGTTATTACGTCTGGGCCTACAAGCTTTGGAAGCACGCGGCAACAAAACTCTTCAAGGCACCGCTTGCAAACGTGTACCCTGATGGCGCGATCTGTTTCGGAAACGTCCATCCACGGGTTGCCCACGGCAACACGATTGCAAACAACTGGCGACTATTCTGGGATAGTAACTTTTCCGACCATCTCGCAAATGGGAAATCCGCCACCCATCCGGACAATATCTTGCCCTTCCTGGCGAAACTTCACTCAACTGAGGCACAAGACTATCCTCTCGATGATCTTGAGCCGGCTCACCTCTCAATTGCCGCCATCATTCGTCAACTGATGGAGAGCGGGAAGTAGTAATCACATATGACGAGGACGTCTCCTTTTATTAAACACCACATTGCGAGTTGTCTACTTCCCGCCGACAATTCCACCCTTTACGACTATGTTCTGGCTGGCAACGGGGTCTTCATTCGCGGCAAACGTAGAGAACTGTCAGTGCTTTTTCCAATTGTCGAACATCCAATTGCCGGCCTTCCTCCCATTGCGGGCAGCCTGACGCTCACGATTCCGAGAATTCCACAACGGTTCATCCAAGAGATGATGGAAGAGGCACTAGGAGCCTGCGCAGAGCCGGCGGGTCCCGTAGAAAGTCTATTTCATTTTGAACACGACACAGATTGGTCCATGACTATTCCAGACCAGATTCGTACGCCATTCTCAGTCCAACCTAGCACCCCTGAACGCTGTCCATCTTACGAGCATGCCATTGTCGAGATTCACTCACACCACACCATGGCTCCACGGTTTTCTGTCGTGGACGATGAAGACGAAACGGGGTTTCGAATATACGGTGTGTGTGGATGGTTGACCACTCGCCCGTCCATTACATTTCGTGTCGGGCTGTATGGCCATTTCATCCCAATCCCAGCGGAGTTCGTTGCAGAGCTACCTCCCACACTTCAGGACACATATAGACAATGAGGGGCGAGATGTCATCGCGACAGGTTGTCACTGCAGGGAATCGCAGCGTAGAACAAAACACCAGCACACACCTGGACCTTAGTCATGTTCATGCCGTGAATGTGCTTCCTAAGCAGTGCCAACGCCTCCATCTCATCCAAATCGGATGTGGGGGCATCGGAGCGTTTCTTGGTATCCACGTCGCCCGCCTCGCACGGGAGTGTTTCCGTCTATTTGATACGGTGAAGGTCACTTTCTATGATGGGGACACAATTGAAGAAAAGAACCTACGTCGTCAAAACTTCTGTCAGGCAGAAATCGGACACAATAAAGCAGAGGCCTTAGCATTTCGAATCTCTACCGCTTGGGGGATTCCCATTCGCGCGTTTCCACGGCATTTCTCGGAGAAAGAGGCACAGCCTGAGTACGACACCCTGACCATGCTTCTCGGTTGCGTTGACACAGCAAGGGCTAGGCGTAGCCTCCATCAAGCTCTCGCACGATTGAACACCAGAAACGATGCCCAAGCATGGCTGATTGATGGTGGGAACCTCACCACCCACGGGCAAGTGTTAGTTGGTAACGTCGTCAAAGACTTTAACCCAGACGAGAGCTTTCAGCTGCGCACTGTGTGCCAGTCACTCCCCGCGCCAGCGCTTGTGCACCCAGAATTGCTCAAACGAGAACGTCGCCCCGTCAACACTCAACCGCGGTCATGTGCTGAACTTGCACTAAGTGACCCGCAATCCCTCACGATCAATAGCATCATTGCCTCGCACATGGCGGACTACCTGCTTCGACTCGTCATCACCAAAGACCTTCGCCGTTTTGCAACATATATCGATATGGATACTGGCTCAGCGCGCTCCCTGGCCATTACTTCGACGGGAATCTCCCGTGCACTAGGCTTATACCAAAACAAGTCTATGGGGAGGGCTTCCTAGCCATGAACCTACGACACCGCTAAAGAAAGTCGGTAATACAAGATGACAATACTTCGATCAAAGAAGATCAAGCTCCGACGATCCACATCGAATGCTTACGTTCTTGGAAATGCCGTACGCTTATAGCGCCTGGATTCAACGCTGGGGCCTCTCCGGTATTTTGTGGATTTCTACGGCCAGTCTGACGCACGCCGCACAGCCGCTCCCCCAGGAGCTGATGAATCAATGGTTTGCAGTTGAAGTCTTAAGCGGAGCCAAAATTCCGTTATCGATTGAATTCGTGCCTTCTCCATGGTCACTGATCCGGCTGCGGCTGGCGCCGGACGAACGACTCTTGGTGTTATTTAGTGCTCCCGTACAAGACTGCACGATTAGTGGCGACGCCCGGCTAGATCCAGGTCGAGATCGGATCCACATCCGAAGCCATGCCATCACGTGCCGTACTGCTAGAGGATTTGAAACTAGAGTCTTCACTGGAACAGTGGTTTCTGAAACTGACGGCTTTCAAGGGGTCCCCCTGTCATTGGCATATCAAAGCCAGGATCAGAAGGGGTACATCGTACCAGCTGGAGTCCAAGGCACCCTAGTCGTCCTCCCACACAACCCTCCCGAGAGAGTCGACGCCCCTCCCCCATCTCGTAAGTAATCGCTATCCATCTCTTTCGCTGCCTGCATTCGATGCAAACTCTTGATGCCTTCAGTCTCTCAGTGGAGCCCTGTTGAAGCGAAAATGGCGTTATCTTCCACACTGAACGCCTCTCGCCGGACACGTGCGGCACTCGCGGAAGGAGCGGCACCGTCCTGACTGGAGGAGCCTCTAGGAACACTGTCACGCGGCAAGTGTAGCCTGACGTGAATGCGTGGCCCAATCGAACAGAATGGGCTAGCCCGCCAATATCGAGCGACGGTGCATGATCACTAAAGAGAAAGGCGTCAGTATGAAAGACGCAGACGCGCCCCTACCCCAATGGATGCCAGGACTATGGCGAATAAAACTCAGCGACAATGGGCCGGTAACTATTGTCACGCCACGAGAGGACGAGGATGAGGATCTAACGATTGCGGTGATCACTGAGCCCTTCAACAACAGAAAGGAGGTCCTCGCGAACGCATACCTGATCGCTGCAGCTCCGAAACTGTATGAACAACTACAACTTTTAGTCCGTTGGGCAGAGGACCAGGGAGAATCGTGCAGATTCGCACAGGATGCTCTCGCTGCAGCACAGGGAGAATCTCACACAACGTGCGCGGGCCCATGTATCGCGGGGCTTATGCCGGGTGAAGCGTGTGAGGAATGCGGCAAGCTCTGTGAGGATAGTGAGACAGAGCTATGACACTGCATTTCACAGCGGGCCCATGGGTCGTCTACAGATCTTTGAATCGATAGAAGCCATCTCGACTGTATCCATTACCTTGACAAGCCTTTCATCGATTGACCAGGTGCTTCGCCAGTTTCAAGACGCCCAGCTTGATTCTGATGATGTTTTGTTCCGTCGTCATGATCCTCGCTCCTTTGATGAGGAGGACTGTATTTATCTATCAGATTTAAATTTACCTTTTAGGCCTAACTAGTATTGAGCCTCCTCCGAATCCCACGCACACACGTACACAATTCTTTCCCAGCTCAGGGCCAACCGCGCCACCACCTCCCAACGAGCGCTTACTCTCATCCCGCGCCTGGAGAACTCGTCCCATCAATCTGGAGTGTCATGCCAACACCCTTTGTCCATCTGCACACGCACACCACCTATAGCCTGCTCGATGGCGCCACTCTTCTAGATCCCCTCATTGAACACGTCAGATGGCTCAAGCAACCAGCCGTCGCGATCACCGATCATGGAAATCTCTTTGGCACAATCCCCTTCTACACCAAGGCCCGAGCGGCAGGCATCAAGCCGATCATTGGGTGCGAAGTCTACATGGCCAAGGGCAGTCTGTTAGACAAAAAACCCCCAGAGGGACCCCGTGATTTCTATCACCTCATCCTGCTAGCCCAGAACAGTCTCGGATACCAAAACCTCATTCGCCTGGTCAGTCACGGCTACACGGAGGGTTTCTATTACAAACCCCGCATAGACAAGTCCTTGCTGCGCAGCCACAGTTCTGGCTTGATTGCACTGTCTGGCTGTCTTGACGGTGAAATCCCCACCCTCCTCCACCAAGAACAGTTCGCTTTCGCGTCCGTGGCCGCCCAAGACTTTCTCGACATCTTCGGTCCTGATCGGTTCTATCTCGAGCTCCAAGCCAATGGACTTCACCAGCAACAGAGAGTCAATCAAGGCCTGATTCACGTGCACCGGGAGCTGGGGATCCCGCTGGTCGCCACGAATGACTGTCACTATCTCAAACGAGGCGATGCAGACGCCCATGATCTATTGCTCTGCATCCAGACCGGCACTACGATCACTGATACAACCAGACTCCGTTTTGGAACCGACCAACTGTACGTCAAATCCTCCGAGGAGATGGCCGAAGCCTTTCGAGAGCTGCCTCAAGCCATCACACACACAAATCTGATAGCTGAACAGTGCACGCTCGAGATTCCTCTGCATCGGACACAACTTCCTCGGTACAACGTGCCTCCCCCGCACACCCTCGACAGTTTTCTTGAAACCCTCGCCCAGCAAGGGTTGTCGGCACGCCTCGCCCAACACTCGGGGCCTCTAGACCAACCTAAGTATGAACGACGCCTGCGGACCGAACTCCTCACCATCTGCTCCATGGGCTTCGCCGGCTATTTCTTGATCGTGTGGGACATCATGAAGTTTGCCCGCTCCCGGCGCATCCCAGTTGGACCAGGACGCGGGTCCGCTGCAGGTAGCCTGGTGGCCTACGCGCTCGGGATTACAGAGTTGGACCCGCTCGCCTACGACCTCCTCTTCGAACGGTTCCTCAATCCGGATCGAGTTTCCCTCCCAGACATCGATATGGATTTCTGCATGAAGAGACGGCAGGAGGTGATCAACTATGTCACGGAGAAATACGGCCGAGACCATGTCGCACAAATCATCACCTTTGGCACCCTAGGCGCTAAAGCTGCAATCCGCGATGTAGGCCGTGTTCTCGAAATTCCCTACGACGAAGTCGACACGATTGCCAAGCTGATTCCGTCTCAGCCCAACATGACGATCGCACAGGCACTCGCCGAAGAACCGAAATTAAGTGCCATATCTGCCTCGCGCCCTTCGGTCGGCAACCTGCTATCGGTCGCCGGATCCCTTGAAGGGCTCGCCAGACACGCCTCCACCCATGCAGCGGGACTGGTCATCTCCGATACCCCCCTGCTGAAGACGGTCCCATTATGCCGCACGACGAGCGACGACATTGTGACGCAATTTGGGATGGGGGAACTCGAACAGATTGGCCTAGTGAAGTTCGATTTTCTCGGATTAAAGACCCTCACCGTGATCGATCACACCATCTCACTGATCAATCAGCAATCTCCGGGATCCCGTCCGTTGACGCTGGACGACATTCCGCTCGACGACGCCAAAACCTTCGCCCTCCTCGCAAGCGGACGTACCACAGGAGTGTTTCAGCTGGAAAGCAACGGAATGAGGGAGCTCCTTCGTGAATTTCAGCCTGATCGGTTCGATGATATCACAGCGATTATTGCGCTCTATCGTCCGGGGCCCCTCGATCTGATTCCGGAGTTTATTCAGCAGAAACGCAGGCAATGTCCCCTCGCCTCGAACATCGCGGCCCTCGAACCGATTCTCAGAACTACCTACGGCGTGATCGTCTATCAAGAACAAGTCATGGCCATCGCCAACACTGTGGCAGGATTCTCACTGAGCCAAGCCGACATTCTCCGCCGGGCTATGGGAAAAAAGAAACCAGAGGAGATGCGCGCCCTGCATACACAGTTTGTGGAGGGTGCCGTCGGACTCGGCACGGAGCGTGACGCAGCCGAACAGCTCTTCCAGATGATCACCAAGTTCGCTGGCTACGGATTCAACAAATCCCATGCCGCTGCATACGCGCTACTCACCTATCGGACGGCTTATCTGAAAGCTCACAATCCGCTGGCTTACATGACTGCGTTGATGACCAGTGATTTCGGTGACCATGAGCAAATCTCTCTCTATGCCAGTGAATGTCGGGAAATGGGCGTGAGGCTCCTTCCGCCCGACATTAACCGGAGTGAGACCGGATTCACGATCGTGGACGGGGCCATGCTATATGGTCTGGCCGCTATCAAGCACGTAGGAGAACATCTCGCCACACAATTGATCCGGACTCGTGCAACCGGAGGCACCTTCGCTTCCTTCTTTGATCTCTGCGATCGCGTCGACCGCCGCATTGTCACCAAGCGCGTACTCGATGCATTGATTAAATCTGGCGCCCTCGACACGCTCTGTGACCATCGCGCACAACTATCCGCAATTCTAGATGATGAGACGCCAGCGAAGCCTACTCGATCTCACCGGAACGTCACACAACAAACTCTGCTCCATTTCTTGCCGGTGGAGTCAGAAACTCGCGTGCTGCCCCAAATACCAACCTGGGCTCCATCTATTCAATTGGACCACGAGCGAGAAGCTCTCGGATGCTATGTCAGTCACCATCCCGTACGAGTCCATGACCACCAACTGAAGCGTCTCCAAGTTGTTCCGTTAACTCAGCTACCTGACCTCCCAGATGGCAAAGAAGTGCGAATCGCGGGATTGATCACCCGAGTCAAACGCATCACCACTAAAAGGCAGCAACCCATGGCCTTTCTCCACCTAGAAGATCAGGATCGCACACTCGAAGTCGTTGTTTTTCCGAGTCTCTACCGACACGAATCAGGGCAACTGGAACCTGGCACCGTCATCGCGCTCGAAGGGATTCTCGATCAGAATGACCAGGGGATAAAAGTGAAAGCCACCAGATTCCTCCCCCTCGATCCTGCTGCCTAAGCTCCCCACAATCCAGGTACAGGACTGCCCATCCGGTAATACACACGCAGGGACGTGGTCATCTCAGCATGGGTGTCATCAAGAATGGGTTGCGTTCAAAAAGGAGTTGCTCTCACAATGGCGGCTACACTGACTTCCAGCTTACCTCTGTCAGTGATCAGTGCATTTCTATCACCAGTACAACGCTGTAGTCGCCACGGCCTCATAACAATCGGCTGCAGTCTCGGCATGACGCTCCTCGGTTCGGAAGTCGTAATAGCTCAACCTATGGACTTGCCTGCGGTCGCGCGATGTCAAATGGAGGTAGCCTCGCAGCCCAACAGAGAGGCGCTCATCCGGAGCTGGATTCACCGGGCGGGGCAGACCGATGCGCTGGCAGCGCTCTGCCTCTCATTTTCTCCAAATCCCAACGCGGGGGAATCCCTTGCATGGCTACGGCGCGCGGCGGATCTCGGACTCCCGGACGCACAGCTGCTCCTCGGTGCAGACCTTGAGGTAGGATTCAAGAGTCCTCCCAATAGTCACGAAGCCATGCGCTGGTACCGGAAGGCCGCACAGGCCGATTTCCCTTTTGCCCAATACGAGCTCGGATCCATTTATTCGGAAGGCAGGGCGAACCAACGGCAAGATTTGCCTGAAGCCTACTACTGGGCGACGCTTGCGGCCAGGCATCAATTCCAACCGGCCAAGGAACTCGCAGATACGCTCAGACCACAGCTCACACATGATGAGCGCGCACGCATCGATGGCCGCATCAAGAAATGGAGGCGCGTCGTCTCGTAGTCTATCCTGTACCAAATCGATCTAGACTTACTGTGGCAGTATGCGCCCCCTAGCCAGTAGCCTTCGTCAGATTATCTCGAACATCATTCGACACTTACTTGGAGGCGCATCCACATCTCGTCTCACCAACGATGAAGGCCGTGCACAACAAGAACGTGCCGACCTAGCCATGTTGCAGATCCTTGTCCAGGAAAGTGAACGGCCTCACACCGACGTGAGTTTGTCAGCCTCTCCATTGGAAGACGACCTCCATCCGTAAGCCCGCAGGTCTGATTGCCCTCGTTCACAGGGTTCGATAGAATGGTGTCCATCGAGTTGATGAGGCACTATGCCGACCATGTCGACCGTGGTCCTGCTCTACCTTCTCGGGTATCTCCCGGCTACCCCGCTTCCTCCTGGGATTGCCCCACCGGTACCCCATCTTCAATGTGAGACCCTTCCCGAGAGCGAGTATCTTCCGAGTGACGAGGGCATCCTCGACCAATTCAAAGACCGTGGTCGATGTATAGCCCCCACCGTCTCATACGCACCATCATTGGAGGGCCCCAGTTGGTGGATGAACCCCGCTCCGGCTGAGTCGGATGCCGCTTCCTTCTTTGATTTCGCTGCAACCCGCTAGATCACACGGCAGACAGGCTTCCCCATCACGGTACCAACCTATCTCATGCCGC
This sequence comes from Nitrospira sp. CR1.1, assembly GCA_014055465.1. NCBI lineage: Bacteria > Pseudomonadati > Nitrospirota > Nitrospiria > Nitrospirales > Nitrospiraceae > Nitrospira > Nitrospira sp. CR1.1. The sequence continues at coordinate 66,253 of WIAF01000010.1, read as the reverse complement.
AGACAACGGCCGCTCCACAAATCCTGTTGCCATAAGAATCTGGTTCACTTCCCACTACTCATGCTCAAGTCGCACAGGATGGCTGTATGCCTCACGTCGAATCCTTCTCCATCGCATCGAATTCCAAGCCGGGACTTTGCTATACCGTCACTCGAAGTCAGGCCAATGACTGGCAATGCACCTGTCCACATTGGACCTACCGACGAACCGAATGCGCGCACATCCGGACAGCCCAGTCTCTCCCCGCAACAGAGTCGATACATAAACCGGAACCGCCCATTGTCTATGCCCATGTCCGAGAAGTGACGCCTCAACCAGATGGATCGTTGTACGTCCCCCTCCTGCCAATTGGAGACCCGCATTTTCTCTATACACTCTGCTTTGATCTCTATGCGCACGGCGTACTTTGGGCGAGCATTCTCGAACGGTATCGGCTCCCTCGGAGTTTCAGCAGAGACACCTGCGTGGCTTTCATTGAACAGCACGGAAGAAAAGTCTATCAGTTCAGCGACAATCCCGCACTCCCGCGCCACCAATACCAGATCCTCTCGGGCATTCCACTTCCCGACATTCCACGGTACCAAGAAACGCCGGTAGAGTATCACTCGCGTACTGGATACCCCCTCGATCTCTGCCGACGCTATCTCCACCCCTAATCACCCACGTAGGAACAGCGGATCCCTTCAACATCGACACATGAGGACGTATGAACCAACCTCCCATTCCAACGATGAGGATTGAAGAATCTGGATATCTACTCCATCCGCCTTACGGAAACCGGTATGTTGCGATCCAAGTTGATCCCACTCAATGGACACACGTATGCTCCGCACGCTTCGGACCAGGGAGACCCTGCAGTTTTAGCAAACAGACGAAGTGGACTGGCGACTCCTACCGCTATGATATTTTCATCCGTCCAGAGCATCGGCAAATTGCACTGCGATGGTTTAACGGAAGCGGAGAGGGATGGCTCATTGCGGAGGATAAGAATGAGAGAGGGGAACGCTCCCTCATCGACCACATTGCCCAGCTCCCAGACGAAGCGAGACGCTGGGACTTCTGTCATTTCATCTGGAGTGCGCTGTCACAAACTCGGAGGGCTGTCGTTCATACCACAGAGGACACCTGGGAACAGGCGATCCTGCAAAAGCAGATCACCATCCGGAAACGCAATGGCCGACGGACTGCATCGATCAAGCCTCAGATAACCAGATCCACTCTGGGGCAGTCTCCCATTCTTTCTTAGTTCGACTCGTCACAGATCCCAGCAATGCACACTCCTACTGTGCATAAGGCTTGCACGATGTACTGTTTTACCGTACACTCTAACCAATGATCATTCGATCCGTGCGCCATCGTGGATTGAAACGCTTCGTCGAGCGTGATCAACCAAGTGGCTTGCGCCCAGACCTCGTGGACCGGATACGGAACATACTGACAGCGTTGATTGTCGCTGAGAATCTCCGTACGTTCCGAGACGGAGCACCTCCTGGCTGGCGAGTGCATCAACTTTCGGGAGACCGAAAGGGCACCTGGAGCATCTCGACCTCGGGCAATTGGCGAATCACGTTCCAAGAAGAGCATGGCTATGTCGACCTGTTAGACTTGGAGGACTATCACTAATGGCACGGAGAGGAATAAAAATTGGCATGACACCGACCCACCCAGGACGCTTCATCAAGACGGAGGTCTTAGACGAGCTCGGCTTGAGTGTGACCAAGGCCGCTGAGATCTTAGGCGTACGCAGGGCCACGTTTTCTGATCTCGTCCATGAAAAAGCGGCTCTCTCTCCTGAAATGGCATTGCGGCTAGAGAAGGCCTTTCGTCTGAAGATGGAGATGCTTCTTCAGATGCAGGCTTGGCATGATAGTACCGAGATGCGCAAGCATGCGGGGAAAATAAACATTGCCCCGTTTGTTCCCGCTTAGCGTTCGCCCACAAGCCCCCTCGCATCACACGTTTCCAAGGCCCTCATTCCTTTCCCAAGGATGCGATCACCAGCATCTGCATCTTCTGACACATCGTATGGATTTTTGGGACCTTCGCGCTCGTGAGCGAAGACACCTCGCGATTATAAAAGGGGGACCTCCCTCAAGCTCTACCGCCCTCCATCCGATTTCAATCCTTCGCAGTCAGTAATACATCTACATGAACCTTCTCTTTGGAAGAGGTCACCACCCCTATGCCTCGCGCATCCACTTTCTCGATCCACTTCCGGAACGAGATGCTGGAGTACCGCAGTGAATCCATTTCGCTTCAAGCCATGTTCTGGAGATGGCTCTGTCTCTTTGCGTTTCGACGGTGGAAAACAGAGTTCCGAGGGAACCCTGTCGGAGTTCCCGGTGAGCGGGATCCCAGGTTCCCCTGTCAAAGCTATATGCCGAGGCCGCGGGCAACTCACGACATGCCGCATTGCAGGTTTCCGGACGGGCACTACCTCTGTTGGACTTGTACAGCAAATGCCCAACTTCCCAATCCCGGCACCCTGATTGCTCTCAAAGGGGCGAGCCGTACGGAGTTGAAGTCTCGCACCCAAGCCGTTCCCTCGACTCACGAGGCGCTATGAAAAAAGATTACGCCGTATCGGTCATCTTCCCTGAGGTGTTGGTCAAGCTAGCCTGCAAGACATGAAGCATCGGTTGACATTTCGTGCGTATCCAACTGGCGATCAAGCGATTCAGCTAGCCCAGACATTTGGCTGCGTCCGCTTTGTTTGGAATTGGGCCTTGCGTTTAAAGAGTGAGCGCTTTTCTATAGATAAGCAGAAAATCGGCTATGCAGAGACTGATAGGCGCTTGACGCAGCTCAAGAAACGGCCACAGACCATCTGGCTGCAAGACGTGAGCTGCGTACCATTGCAACAGTCGTTGCGCGATCTCCAAACGGCCTTCGCAAATTTCTTCGATAAACGTGCGAGCTATCCGGCGTTTAAGAAAAAATCGCTGCGGCAGTCGGCGAATTATACGAAGAACGCCTTTACGCTCGATAGAGCGAATAGGATCTTATCGTTCGCCAAGATTGGCACATTGAAAATCAGATGGACACGCGACGACATTCCGATGCCGTCATCTGTGAGGATCGTCAAAACGACGACCGGGAAATACTTTGTGTCGATGGTCGTCGACGTCGAGCCGATTCAATGGCCGAAGTCGAACGCATCCGTTGGCCTCGATTTCGGCCTAGTCCACCTCGCGACGCTCAGCACCGGCGAGAAGATCGAGAATATTAGACTTGCTGAGCAGGAACAGAAACGTCTCTCCATGCTGCAGCGTAGACTGGCCAAAAAACAGAAAGGCAGCCGCCGGCGCGTTCGCGCAAGGCATCGGATCGCCATTCTGCATGAGAGAATTCGGAACGCACGCATGGATGCGTTGCACAAGTTGTCGACGAATCTCGTGAAGCGATTCGATATGATCTACATGGAAGATCTCAATGTCCGCGGCATGACGAAAAACCACCGTCTGGCCCGCGCATTGAGTGATGCGGCGATCGGCCTAGCCGGTCGCTTGATTGAGTCCAAGGCCGAGCGCTACGGAAAGACGGTCGTCCACATCGATCGATTCTATCCGTCCAGTAAGACCTGTTCGGCTTGTGGGCAGCGCATCGAAACACTTTCGCTGTCAGTTCGAGAATGGACGTGTGTCGCGTGCGGCACAGGCCATGATCGCGACGTCAATGCAGCGAAGAATATCCTGGCGGTCGGGCAGACCGTGTCCGCGCATGGAGCTGGGAGAAGAACTCGACGTGGACAGCCACAACGAGCCACCCGGCGTCGAAGTGCGAACCACTCTCGGTGACTCGGTAGAGCACGAGGGAATCTCCGGCTTTCAGGCCGGGGAGGATGTCAACGCGTGGTATTTGGAAGGACGCAATGGATCTACATTGTGATCTCGACACCGCAGTTCTGATTGGCTTCAACTTCATCGGGTGGAGCCTCTTTCTCGGCGTCCTGCTGAAGGATCGCCTCACGCACTTCCAACGGACACAGCCATCGCAAGCGACGCGCTAATCCCCCGCATCCCATGTCGATGGGTGCAACACTCCTACACGCCCTCGCGTCATCGTGTCCGCATCGATGCATAGTTGTCCTGTAATACAGAGACAGGATTGTAGATTACGGAGACTATGCATCTCGAACACCTGTGTCGCATTGCGCTCGAAGACCCTCACCTGGTTGAAACCGCCTTACTGCGAGATCCCTTCACCTCGCAATTTCTGAAAGACTGTCTCGCGCACCTTCACCAGGGAGATCCGAAACAACTGGCCCGTGAGTCCCACCTTTTTGCTCAACTCGCTAAAGGCACACTTCGACTTGACCCTCCCAGCTAGTCTCTCAATGGCTCCGCCGTCACCACACCCGCTCGCACTTCTGCTCCGGACAGGAGTGGAATGCGGCTTTACCGATCTCGTCGTCCGCGCATGCTATGTCCAGATCGCGGCGATTGCTGACCCTGCCCATCGGATGGCGTGGTTCGACATCTTCTTCTCGCAGTGGACCACGTCCACCCGGGTTCCTTCGTGCCTGCACCCCCAGCTCAGACGCACCGCGTTGATCAGAATCGACGCGCTCCGATGTTCCTAGGCCAGACAGCTTCTCCTCAACACGTGGCCCGCTCCGCGGGCAGAGTGGAAGACGTCATGGTCTTACGTGGCAGCCTCTACTTACTTCCTCGTTCATGGCACGGAGGCCCTGCCCTTAAACTCCGAACAACTAAATCTTATTACACTTTGGAAGCAAAATCATTTCAGTCCTCTACCCGCACAAAAATGCTCATTTCCCGTCCTCCTAATAGAAAAACTCTTTAGGAGCAACTGCTCTCGGATACTTATGACTGTGGGTGCGGAGTGTAGGCTTACGTGCCGATCTCAGTCAATTAGATGATTTTTGAGAGAACGGCGAAAAACAGCTTTGCAAAAATGCAGAGCAGCCTGAAACCGGGTCGGATGCGCGCGAATCACTGGATGAGGCCGATGCCCTCTCTTACGGAATATCCTTCACCGACAACTTCCTTTTTAGCATGTCATGCTAAGCAGCACGTTTTGCTTCGTGGTCTTGAATCGAAAGAGCCTTTTCCCATCGCCTCGGCCACCACCAATGGAGTTTCTGTCTGTTTCCGATTTTAGGGACCTTCACAACCCATTCGCCAGCGCGATCCTTATTCAGGCGATACAACGGGAAACCGATATGCTCTTTTTGCCGCATCAGGCTCCCAAGCTCCTGACATCGCCGATACGTTCTCAGACATTCCAGCCCGAATATTCGCATGGCAGCCTCTGGAGAGAGGTCCGACGGGATTCGGTCCGATACAAAGTCTATCTCACGATGAATGAGTACGAGCTGCCGCGAAAAGAACTTTTGTGGAACATCGATGTTTTCCCAAAACATTCTCCAGAGAAGCAACGCATAAGCCTCTTGGCAGAATTGCCGAACGGGCACTTCTCTGGTTGTGACCGGAAACCAAATCCCACGCCCCATTTTTTCAAAGCACTCGCGGTGGGCTTTATGAACTCGCCTTGTGAGTGCACGGCGAATCGCGCGATACACCTCGAAATATTTCTTGTTGTCTAACAATCCGGACGAACTCGATCCATCGACGCTCCACGCCGTATACTCCACCATGACATGTAAATCTGTCTCTCGCAATTCAGCAATCTGGTGTGGCACGTTCACTCCCAAAACGTCCGCCCATCTCTCCGGCAGCCGTCGAACGTAGGCCTGAATTTCATGCTCGTCTGGTATAAACCGAGCCAATTTAGAGATTTGCGCCTCAATCGTTCGGTCCTCCCTTCTTTTCGTGAGCCACTCCCCGATCTCAGACATGACGCGAAACCGCTCTTCTTGCTCCCCTGTTGTCATCTGTCCGACACGACTCCGTTGCCACCAGACCGCTCCGCATTCAGCACACCCATAAGGGTTACAAAATGACTGCCTCAACAAAGAGTACAGAGGCGTCGGCTTACCGCAGTCAACACAGATGCTCAGGAGCGGTTGCTTGTGCACAGGGCATTGGGGAATGAATACCAACTGGTGGAGAGGCGTATGAAAGCCTCCCCTGATACATTTCGGGCAGATGCGAAGGGATCGACTGGCCAACACTTTCGCTTCATCCGGGCGAATATAGTCAACAGTGCGTGCCGTCCTCATGTGGAGGTCGGTCAAGTTCAGTGCGCGCTGCACGAGCTCCGGATTGAGCGCGCCCCAGTCGTGTAAGTTCCGATCCCGATCCGACCAGTTTTGAGGATGGTGTCTTTTCGTCGCAAGCCCGAATTCGCGCTGAATATCTCGCGCCCCGCAGGCATTAAACCCCATGAACTTCTGAAAGATTGACCACGTGGACTCAAACGGAACGCATTGGCTGGCATCCCACGTATATCGTGTGTGTGGCACCATCTGATCATGTCCTTCGTTCAATTGGCTCATAAGTATCGCCCCGCATCACGGTATCCAGAACGTTCGATGGCTTCTTTCCACTGATTCAATGAAATGGTCGGTGGGCCACCGTCCATCGACCTGTAGTCCTTGAGCGCGAATTCCACAGTTCGTGAAAAGTACTGCATCGGGATTTCAGCTTTACCAGGTAGCTTGGCCTCAGCCCTCACATGCTGGAATGCCTCCCAGAGAACCTTTGCTTCCCCGGCCAAGCGCCATCCCGCCTCAAATCCTGAGGGAAAGAAATATCGTGTGAACGAATAGCCGCTGGCCTCAGGGTACTCGGACTCATCGTCGTAGCCCTTCAGGCAGTAGGCAAAATCCTTCTGGTTCCGCAGGCCGGCAAATCGGTGAAGGTGTACCATGAACCGGCCGACAATCTGCATTTTCTTGGCCGTTTCAAAGGCGTCTCGTTGATGGACTAATTCCGGTTGCCCGACAAGCACAACGGTTGTCGCGATATCGTGGCGATCCAGCCCATTATAGATATCGACCAACCATTTATAGTGGGGTTCTCGGAGTTTCTGCGCCTCGTCTCCAATCAACACCAATCGTCGATGGTCATTGGCGCAGGCTTCCTGTACCAAAAACTGTATTACCCGTGCCCGCTTTGCGCTGGCGGTTCCACGGAGGCTGAGACTATGACCGAAATCGCTGAGTAGACTTTCAAAAAACCGTGATTCGGTTGGGTACTGATGGTCCTGACAGCAAAACGTTAGGATCGGGAGCGTCGCGCCAAGTTCCTCGCGCAACTCGTTGACGGCAAATCGAATCCCTTTGGATTTTCCAAATCTGGGCGGCGCCGTCACGATGGCACCTGCCGCTCGATTATTGACCCAGTTTTTGAGGTCGTCGCAGAAGCGGCCCAATGGTGGCGTGAAGAGTGTATACCGTCCTGTTTCGATCGGGTGGGTTCCAGAAGGCACAGAAGGTCTTAGGTGTAGGACATGTGACATTTATTGCTCCTTTCACTGAGGTTAATCGAGGCGGGTCTTCCTCATGGCGGGGGTATAGACCGTGCGGGACGACGCTGGGGGATTCGACTCTGTGACATCGGCGATCGACGACGTGGGCTGAGTCGGGGGAACTGCCTGAAGCCCTGCCAGGAGTTTTGCCGACTGTCCCCTCGCCAGCTTACTCGTCGCCGCTTGCTGATTGAGGAAGTCCATATAGACGAGGATCGGGTCCTCATTATCCGTATAGAAGATCAGCTTTCGAGCTCGGAGTTTATGAATGGCCTTTCGAACGGTGAGCGTATGTGGCGTCCGGCCCCAAAGCCCATGGGCCGTGAGCACACCAAATTCTCGGCCGTCCTCGAGATACGCGGTGACACAGCGGAGATCGTCCGGATCGACGAGGAGCGAGAGGTGTTCGCCGACGAGGTCTGGACTGTGACGGAGGACATCGTTGTAATAGCGGACGCCTTCAAATTCAACGTAGGGGCACTTCCCCTGCGTCACATCTCCGCGAATACACCGCACAACGCGGATGTGGAGCAGCGCGAGATCTTGTCGCTTCTGTTCAGGCACTGCCCGGAACTCGCATCCTTCATTCACAATAAAGTACTCAAGCATCTCGAGCGGTGACCGATTGCCCAATCCCGTGTGCGGCTCGGCATTGTAACGAGCAATGAGTACGTCGGTCAGTTCAACAAGGTGTTGGTACGAGATATTCCAGCGTAGCGCCGCGGCTTCTGGGTCGTCACGACGAGGATCATCTGGACCGTTGCCCGTCGTGGACGGCAGCCGATGAAATCCGTTCTCTTCCAACGTTTGAAAGAGCCGTTCAATGAACGGTCGACGCTGAGGGGTTTTCACAGGGCCAGCATTAATGGCACATCCGACTACTCGACTGAGATTCGACCTGACCGCATCGGCCAGATTGGCTTTGGCGTTGTCGAACCATAATTCGTCCCACAACGCCCAGGCGCATTCGGCATGGACTCCTGAAGGGAGCCCACTCCCCTTCGTATACTTCAATCCGGTGATGGTTAAGGTCATCGGTCTCCAGGGCGTCAGCGCATGCTTGATGCAACGGAGGACGTCCTCTGCGTTGTATTCGGGATTTAGCACCAAGGTGTACCCCAAAATAGCGCGAGTCTTCACGTCAATGATGGCGAGTAGCCACAGTCGATCAAGGACAAGCTGTTGAATGCCTCCATAGGGATTCGGGAGGTCAATCGTACAAACCGCATCGATCCGATGGCCGTCAAACTCAACCCGTTCGAACGGCCTGGTCACGATGCTGTCAGGACCCGCTTCCCTCGACGCCAGCGCACGCGCGGCGTCGTCCCCATGGCGCGCCTTTACTGCTTGTTTCAGGTTCGATTTGAAGAGCCGCTTCAGATAGCTCGACAGCGCACGCCGCCCCCGATGGTTCATGTTGAGTGGATAGTGTCTTGCGGTCAGGCCAGCTTCCTTACACTTCTCAATGAAGTGCTTATGAATCGCCTTGACCGGCATGCGGGACTCCTGGACGACATGCTCTTTCACTTTCTTCAGGAACAAGGAGTCCACCGCTTTTTGGATCGTCGGGTATCGGTCGAACAGCATCGTGAGCGCCCCAGCTGCCCCTCCCCGCTGAGAAGGTCTGGAGCCATCTATCGTGGCTGTTCGAACGTAGGGAGTGATACGACATGCTGGCAGCAGGGCTCGAAACCCCCAGATTCGGCCGTCAGGGTGGAACTTCATGCAACGTTTGACGAGCCGATACACTTCTTGCCGTGGCACGGCCGCTTGTTTCGAGAGGATTCCAACGGGTTGTCCTTCGATATAGGCACGGACGGCCTGAATCCGCCTCGCGACTCGGTCTGCATCGTTCTCGTCTAAAAGGGCGAGATCGACGGTCGGCCAGTGAGAGAGGTCTGTCACATCGGGCGGGAGTGAGTCGCGATCCATTCGAGACTTCGATACCGTCATTTTGTCCCTCGCTGTATGGTTAAGGAGTTGGTCAACGGGTACACGTCGAGCGGAGCCGTGCACAGACCACTATGGATGAGGCGAAAGATCGCGGCCTTTACCGTCTGACGGTCTGGACGAGCGATATGACGTTCTAGATCTCTTAGGGACCAGGACGGCTCGATGTCGAACGCGGCGAGGAGTTGAGTTTCAATCTCCGCGAGATCATAGGACGCGTAGGTGGCGAGATACGCCAAGATCTGTTTCCAGTTCCGAAGGAACACGGCATTCCGTCTGATTTCCTCATCCGTGACGATCTTGTAGTCATTCGCGGTGACAAACGCCCATTCACGTTGAGCGGCCAATTGCCGAGCCACTCGAGAGCCATCGTCAACTCGCTGCACATCACTCGCATATTTGACTTCACGATATTCCGTCCGGCCGTCCGTGAACTGGATCAGCATGTCCATCACTGATTCACGATCCCGGCCGTCCAACTTAATGTTGATGCGTAGCGGTTGTTCGCAGAACCATGCGACCGTGGGATCGGCTTCGACGATCACGCCATGGTCGCGCTCAAGACTGCTGTAGAAGTGAACATCTCGATCCAATTTCCGGCTATACATCTGCCAAAAGTTACTTCCATAGTTCCCACGCGGTTGGTTCCACACCGGCTTTACGCCGTCGCGTTCGACCGTTTTCTGTTCCCAAATCGCTTTTCTCATTTCCATCCTTCTTTGTCGTGTTATCCTAACCACCTCGGAGGTAACTCTCCTTAAGGCATACTCGGCTATACTGATCTTTCGTCGGTTTTTTAACGGAACGATTGTAGACAAATATTTGAGCCAGCAGTTTCGAGTTCTGGATCGAAGTCAATTATGGTAGCGACTCAGGATGAAATCCGACGCGCCATCGAGGCACTAAGCCTAGAGGAACGCAAGAGCTTAATGTGGCTAGCAAGGCAGCTTGTGGCTCGCATCGGCGTATTGGCAGGAGGGCGGGAGGATGAAGACTTCGTGCACGAAGCCATCGAGGCGACACTCGCAGGATCGCGGCCCTGGAACAAAAAATACTCGATGCGCGATCATCTGCGCTGGGTAATCAGATCAGAAGTGAGTAACCATGCGCAGCATCACAATAGTCAACGGTATCAGGAGCCAATCCTTGTCTCCTCGCTCAATTCCAAAGATGAAGAAGATATCGACAACGAGGTGAGGGCGAAGACCGCAGACGACTTTCGCTCTGCCCTTCCAAATCCGGAAGAAGAGTTGGAATTGAAGCGACGCGAGATCGCTCTGGACAAGATTAAGTGTCACATGGCAGCTCTTCTAGGCCAACACTCCATGGGAGAGAAAGTATTTCAGCTTCAAATTGAGGGCTTAAGCGGTCCGGAAATCTGCCAGCGGCTAAAAATCACAAAACCGCAATACGCCGTATACAATATGCAGATAGTACGCGCCACGAGTAAGATTAGGAAACGCAACTTGGAAGGACTGTTATGAAATCAAAAACTAAAGCTAACGACGTTTGGTCTCAATATGAGCGCCTGCTCGATTTAGAGGCCGAAGCAATTATGAACCTCTCAGAAGAAGAATTGGACGAAGAAATTCGGGGAAGTGGCTTGGACCCACAACAGTTTGGTCAGCGCGCGACAAGAGTGTTCGCAGAGGCGCTCGGAGAGTCTGCTCACCACGCACTGGCTGAATCCCGCCAGACGTACCAAAAAGAGGTGACCTCACTAAAACGTGACCGCCTGTCATTGCCGACTTCGATGAAAGATAAGTTGCAGCTCCTCAAGGCCTGTCTGGCGCACCATCACTATCTGAAACCCGCAGTGCTAACCGGTCAGTATCGCAAACTGAGCGATATGACGCCGGCAGACATCGACAGCCTCTTGCGGCAGCTTTATGTCTTGGGCCTTCTCAAATTCAAGAAACCCTAAGGAGATAACCCGTGCGAACGTGTTGAGGTGCGACACCACAGTCACGAGCTGTCCAGAATCGGAGTGCAGCGAGGGTCTTTTCCCTTCCTGCCCTGATGACGCACCATCGCCGAAGTATCACCGTCAATCATGTGTGAAGTCGCTCAAAGCCTCTCACGGTACTTCCTCCTTTGACCGCAATCAGGTGCAGACTGCATTTTAACCCTCCGCAGTCAATCCAACCTTACTTCGACGCTCCGATAGTTACAGGGGATCGGAAGTTCTAGAGGTTTGTGATCCTTAATGTTGGTCTGGCTCCTCGCCTTCTGAATCGAGACATAGGCATAAAAACGTGGCTAACTTGCCGTCGCGACGGGTGTACAGTACTATGAGACCTGCCTGCTTTATCCATGCGATCTCACATGTCCTCCAAATTGGATCGTCAGGCGAATTCCCGCTCCGTGATGCGATGGCTGTGGACTCATAAGGCTCTTTGTTCCTGTACGACCAATTATGATTGCTGACGATCCAGAGGCGCTGCTGAAAGCGTTACACGTTACCGATCCTCGTGACATCGATATCGAAGCCATTGCGCAATACTGCGGCGCCACAGTGATCTACGAACGGCTTGTTGGGTGTGAAGGACGGATTATCGGTCACGGCAATCGCGCAATTATCACAGTGGACCAACGGGCGACCACGTCAAGAAAGAGATTTTCGGCCGCTCATGAATTGGGCCATTGGATGAAGCATCGCGGCAAAGTTGCCCTCGTTTGCGATCATGAACAGCTGATGTGTCAGTGGGAAGGACGTGATAGAGAAAGCGTGGCCAATCGCTATGCAGCTGGATTGCTCCTGCCACAGTATTTGTTTCAGCCGCTTTTGAAAGACAAGCCTCTCACCTTAGAAACGGTTCGAGGGTTGGCGGAACAATTTGAAACCAGTATCACTGCGACTGCCATGCGTTTAGTCCAACTGACAGATCGTCCCGCCGCGCTGATTTGTGCAAGTGAGCACGGTCGAGCCTGGTTTGAGCTCAGTCCCAGTGCCAAAGCGGCGCAATGTTGGCCGCGACGTACCCTTCCGGTTGATTCCGGAGCGGCGGCTATTCTCAAGCGTGATGAGGAGCCGATGGGGCCCAGAAAGGTACCTGCCACGGTCTGGTTTGGTGGAAACAATGCGTCCATCACGGATGTCGTCGAAGACACGGTGAGAATCACTGCTCACCTTGCCCTTAGTTTGGTTGTTTGGACCTCGTCTTGCGCAAGATAATACATTACAGCCTTTCGCCCGACCTGGTCGCCTCATCGGTTCTCTCTCGTTTCTGAGTGGTCGTATAAGCCATAGGCTTGCTCAACTTGTTTGGCGACCTGATATCCATGGTTCGCGAGTAAGTCAAACTCCCTCCAATCAATTCGGCGCAATGTTGTAGGAAAGTTTGAGGCGTATGTCGCTGACTTGCAAGGTAATGTGGCTTCGATAGGCGTCCCAATGTACATGAACGCGCCCCGTCCGGGACTTTCCTGGAGATAGCGTGAGAAGGTCCGAACACGTAAGGCGTGAGACTGGTCTGACATGATGTCGGCGACACGCTGAAGTCGAAACGGATTCAGCGCAAGGAAATCGAAGCCGGATGGCAAGGGTCGTCCAGCGTCAGAGACGATTATCGCGTTCCCTGGGTGCTTAGCCTTGCTGCGTCCTGCATCAAAAAATGGTTCCAATCCAAGATTGTCATAGATGCCCCCGTCGTATAGATGTAGAACTTTGTAGCCGATATCGACGGACTGCTCAGTGCCCTTGGGCGCATTCCACTCTCGTTTTTGCCACTCAAAGCGGGTGGCGTCCAACTGTAGCGGCCCGAACCCTCCGGGAAACGCTGCCGAGACTGCCATCGCATTCGCAAGAAGAAAGTTTCCAGGATGAGCATAGCCGAGTTGATAGTCTCCAATATCGCTTTGCTTGAACCGAAAACGTTTTCCATTCTCCGCTGTTGTCGCATTAATGGACCATTCGGGTTTACTCGGCAATTCGGATAGCTTGATGTCGATCTGCCATTCTTGTTTGATCGCTAACGCCAATAGGTTTGCCCGAGAAAGGAGAAACGGCACGTTTACAGGGTTGAGAAGTTGCCTGACTGCCCCCCACTGAAAACTTGTTTTGCACAGTGACTCACGAAGAGTTGGGTACACCACTTCAATAAAGTAGTCTGAGGATGGCCATTGATACTGGTTAGCTTGGAACATAAGCCCCACAAGCAAGCTCCCCCCTGATACCGTAGAGATCCGCTCGACGTTCTCGAGCAAGTGACGCTCTGCGAGCAGTCGTATGACTCCAAGATGGAACACCATTGCTCGGATGCCGCCGCCGGATAGAGCGAGTGCAATGCTGGAAGGCACAATTATTCTCTCATCGTGCCCTGAAGTAGATGCATGTCTTGTTCACCCACTATCAGTTGAACAGCAGGAAGTCCATTTTGCGACATGCCGCGTGCAAGATACTCGAGCTGAATGAGGTCGTGCTGGCTCGGCGACGCCGAGTGTTTTGGTGGATGACTATGCCACTCTCCAATATAACCAACAATTCCCGCTGTTCGGCGCGATGCCTCTTGTACTGCGTCCAATGCACCTTCAACCCCGCGCTCGAATGAATGAGGACTCGATGTGCTGTCCGGGGGCGGCGGTAGGGCTGCAACGACTATTGCTGCAGAAATGTTGAAGTCATAGTAGCCTAATAGAACTCCGCCGGTCTCATTTGGGATGTGAGCAGTTCTCCACGATCGGAGTTGTTGTGTTAGTGCCTCATCGAGGTACAGATCTGTTTCGCCAAACTGGAAGTGGTGTTCTTGTGCTACTGGGCAGTCATGCACCACGACCGATCCCCAATTGGGATCACGCTGCCAAATCCGAATGACGGCTTCTGGACGAAGCGATATCATCGGGATCTGTTCTGCTAATATGCCGGCATGGCTCATAATTCTGGAGTATGGCATCACCATGGATATATCTCGACAGCTCGCACCGCTCCAAAAGGAGTGCATTCCATCAAGGTGGGACTTTCCCCAGGATTCCTGGATTAGTGCGCGATAGTACTGTGCCTCTAGACTTCTCAGTCGAATACTCCGTTTTTCATCTTCAGCAAGCAACACAGCCGCATGGCCGTTGGGCGTAACAAATACAGTTATATGTCGGCCTATGTTGTCGATCTGACTTGCACCGCGGGGATAGTCAAGAGACGTCGATGCATCAATGACCAATTGGGCGGGAGCCAGTGCATTCATCACAGAAGCCTGAGAAAAATCGCAAGCATCAGCATGCAAAGGAGTAATACTACTGGCACCATGCATCGCTGCCTCATGGAGTTCCGCGACGACCATTGCCTTTGGATGACCAACATGCTGGGCAAAGGCTGTATGTCTGGTAAGGTTGTGTGGCTTAATATGGTCGTTGTCAATCGCGGTCCACCGTCCCCATCCGGAACGACCCCATAGATTAAGCAATGCACTTCCAAGCGACCCTGCACCGATCAATACTCCGGAAGGACCTTCATCACTTACGCCGGATTGTCTCCTGCACGCAGCGGCGTCATTCCGATACAGTACCTCCATCGGTAAAATTTCCTGGTCACGCCACTCAGCTGTCGATGTGTCACCCAAGACTCCGGCTGCATTGAAATACGTTTTCGTGTTTTTTTTGCCATCGTGGACGTCGAGGGAGAACAGCGCTCCGGTAAGAGCGCCAAGTTTCAACGCGCCAACGCCAACAACAAATGCTCTATGCGTGATTGTTCTTGCTATCCGTTCTTCTGCTCGCCTCACTGGAATGCTAAGGATGATGACTGAAAGCACGTCATCTGCGAACTCAGGCATACCCATTTCCCCAACCAGTTTAGACGATGTATCCTTGAGCAGTTGAAGAAAGTTAATCTCTCGGCTCTCGAGAAGATCGGCTAGTTCTCCTAGCGTTGTAGGGTCACTTTCGATATGACCTTGTACAATGGCAGGAAGCGTGAATTCGATGGGCCGGATCGAGCCATTTGAGACTTGGCTATTTGCCGAGATGGCTTCGAGAAAGTATGTGCCCCCACCGTTTTGACGTTTAGGACCATGTGCAATGATCAAACGAAGATCTTTGTCCGTACGGAGCTGCTCCAGGTTCCAAGGCAGCACTAGCTCATACCTGCTAACAAAAAATAGACGTTCTACGGGCTGGTCTGCGGGATGAAGCTGATCCGTTGCACTATTTTCAAGCCACCATGGAATTCGCCTGAGAAAGGTCTGCGGAGTCCATGTTCGAGCCACTGAAATGGGTGGCTCGAAATAGAGGCACAGACTTCTCGGTGTGTTCTGGGGCATCTGATTCTGATGAATGAGTGCGGGAAAGTCCTTGCGAAGCGCAAGGACAATGACCAATTCTTTGGCGTTGATGGGCACGCACAGAGCTAATCGTTCTCTATATCTAATTCCGTGCCGATTGTTCTTCGGTACCCCATCGGTTTCGACATCAACAACGATACATTCACAGGCGCCATCCTCCGTCTGAAGGAGTTGTCGGACAGAATAATCACGTTGCCGCCTTACCGCAGTCAGCAGAGCTTGAGCGCGAGGAATGGTAAGCTGGTTCTCGTCGTCCAACTCACGGAAATGAGGAAGGGTGTAGTAGTCTTCGTTCATGATCCGGCTCTCGGTGGACGAGACGTCAAGATGGATGAAGCTCCGATGGAGGTTGATGGGCGCCAAGTAACTCCACCGCTTGTGATCTCAAACAGAAGTGGTTCGGGTTTCCTCGCGTTTGGTTCTTCCATTGTCACAAGAAACTTCCGGCCCTCAACTGCCTTAAGATGTCTCTCGTATGCCTTACGGGCTTGAATGTGTGGAGGTTGAATCTCTGTATAAGATTCCTTCAGATCGGGAATGGGTTTACTGGAGCTGACCATGTAGGCATCACTCTTTCCTTGCAAGAGCAGATGTTTTACGAGTGGCTTAGGATCGGTTTCGTTGTCACCTTTCTCGTCACTTAAGGCCAGGTAACTGCAGTGATGAGGGATGTTGTAAAGATCCCAGGTGAGCCGATCGTCATTCTTGTGATAGCACGTGGTATTCACGATCTCTTCCATGTCGGTCCATTTAGCATCCCCAACATGGAGATAGTCATAACTTGCCCCATCAATGAGAAAGCGGATATTGAACACGAGCGCGGCAGAGTTTCTGACGATGTCAAATCCATCACAGTGTTTAATGAATGGAGAATGACAAAAGAACTCTACGCCGTCGTATCCCAGAGCAAAGCCAGGGACAATGGTTCCGGCGTCAATAAAGAGATGATCGCGTGAATTGGCGGCTTCGCCTCGTTCTTTGAGTTTTGATTCCAGCCATTCCTTGAGCGCATCCGGCTTGGAGAACACGAGTATGTCCTTGCCCTCAAGGAGCCGGTGTCGAGCTTCCTGACGAAGGATACAAAATTCTTCACTCTGTTGGTCTCTTTCGGCCTCTTCCAGCAACATCGCAGCCGGAACCCACAAGCAGCGGATTTTTATGCGGCCTTCACCCTGGTATTTTTCTGCGTGTTGCAGTTCGAAGAAATCTGTGCTGCCCTGGATGTGGTCACGGTCAGCATGGGTGAAGGCAACCACGTCGAAATAATCTCGCCTGGCGTTTTTCAGCTCTTCTTGTAGTCGCCCCTTGAGATCAATCTCTGGCGTTTCTCTATCTTCTCCGTTTTGCCGGTGAGAGTAATCGAGCAGTATGCGTCGACCGTTGGACAAAATAATTTGCGTGGTGTCGCCATTCCCCACCGGATAACAGAGAATCTTATGTGGATCGCTCATAGTGTTCCTTTCTTGATAGCGCCTGGATCATGTTGGAGCTATGGCGCGGGCATAACGGCAGCCTCAGTGTTTGCGATCGCGCGGCGGCATGGGATCATTGCCGGGTGGCACAGTATCTGAATCTCTCCATTGCCCGTCGCGTCCTTGAATCCTCACTTCTCCCCCGCCGAGGTTTGCAACGGTGTTTTTTGCCGATCGTTCAGCCTCGTGCTGCGTGCTGTGAATGCTGCTCGCCCGTTCAGCGCCCGGTTTTTTTACCGCCCATCCATGTTCATGCTTAACAACGTATCGATCATTTTTCCCCATGAACTCTCCTTTCTTGTTAATGAATCGGTTGACGGTCTTCGCTTTCACTGATGCAGGTCGCATGGTCCCATTCCACTCCCCTACGGCTTGCATTGGTTTGTGGCGTGGAGTACATTTTGTTGTTCAGTAGGGCGACAAACGTTCTTAATCGTTCATTCAGCAAGGTGAACATCACAACGAAAGTCCGATTGTGCGTTGTCTGTACATATAGTGCTGGACAACACTGTATCGACAACTCATTTTCTTGTCAAGGGGACCTATGCCGATAGGGTTTGGTGGATTGCTTGGGCGCCTCAGGACCGAAAAGGGCCTGTCGTTTCGACAATTGGGTCAACTAGCCGATCTCGACCATGCCTATGTGCACCGGCTGGAGACAGGGGAAAAGGCTGATCCCTCGGATGACACCGTGGATAGCTTGATACGGGCTCTGCGACCGGGAGAACGCAAAGCAAGAATCTTGAAGTTCCTGGTACAGCAGCCTGTCGACGAAGATCTCCTCAACTATGCTTTGGAAAACGTGAATGTTTCTATCGAGGACTTTGAATCCGCTGCTCGGATGAGATCGCGTGGCCGGCCAATAGGAAGGGAAGCCTGGGGAAGAGTGCTCGAACAGATCCGTAAGATTAGGGAGACTATGGAAGGTGGATGAGTCCTCGGTCATTATGAAAGCCCGTAGCTTTGTACGGAGCTTTCCCCATCTTATGTTTCCTGTTTCAATGGAGCTGTATGTGGAGGCAATTGGCGCCGTCCTTCACGATGAGATGGATATTCCTCATAACGAGTCCGGCCACTCCCTACCTATCAAAGGCAAGTGGCACATCATTGTGAACAAGGGGCATCTCGAAGAGCGGCAACGCTTTACGATTTGTCATGAACTTGGACATATTTATCTCGATCTTCCCAACGAACACGCCGGCAAGAGTGACTCACAACGTTATACGAAGCGTTCCCAAAGCGAAGTGCTCTGCGACATTTTTGCCGCTGAAATCCTATTGCCCGCTGATCATTTCAGGCCACTCGTCAATGATGCTGAAATCGGGTTTGATGCAGTGATCGCGTTGGGGAAACAGTTTAAGGCTTCCCTAACAGCAACTGGATCACGATTTTCGGCTCTGAATGCCAATCCATGCACCTTTGTATTGTCTGAACACGGAATCGTTCGGTATGCCACCCGTTCCCCTTCCCTGAGAGAAATGGGTGCCTGGGTTCAAACTGGATATCCTGTTCCGCCTTCATCGCTGGCAGCGCAAGGAGCCCAGCTTGTTCAGGACGGTCCTTGCGAGGTTGATCCGACAGAATGGTTTGAAGACTGGACTCGAGGGGGAACCCTCTATGAGGAGTCACGGTATCTGCCTGAATGGGATCGAATGTTGTCGTTGCTCTGGTTGGAGGAAGATTCTCTGTCTGCGAGAGGAAGTACAGCGAGCGAGGAAGCTGAAGATAGTGACCCGTACTGTCGAGAATTAGATGGTACGCTTCCCTGGCCAGACAGAACGAAGGAAAGATAAGACAAGGCAAGAAGAGCCGAGCGCAGTCGATACCTGGTTCAGAGGAGTGAGGCTAATGAACTCCGGATTGACGCCCACGGCTCATCCAGAGTCATGCAGTGATGGATCCCGAAAGCCTCCTTCATGCCAACCCGACAAGTGTCTACCACGACATTGCCACTCGCTACGGCGTCGATGTGACATCACGCGAATCGCTCAACCATCCCCTCCCCCCGCTCCCCGCTGAAACGCAGGGCGCAATTGCGCAAGAACTCCGCAAGCGTGACGGGGAAGCGCCTCGGTAAGGACAAACTATGGACGCTCCTCTCGAAAAAAAGCCCGCTCAGTTTGTCAATTTGATCCCACAGAAGACGACATCCCAATGGACACGTATGATCGGTGCGGCCCCGCCACGATCGCGGCCTGTAGGACACGATGCATGCGGTACGGATGGATTCGAGACTGCTAGGCTGGTAAAATTTCCGTATGCGTAATAAGCGTCGTAAGGTTCTCCCGCTCTCAGCGCGGTCTCGCGCGGTTATCTTCGATCTCCTGGGCAACCCATCTGTTCGAAGTAAACGTCTTGAGCATGCACTCAAGGTTGAGCGGATGCGCGTTGAACATGGCTGCGAAGTAACCCACGATGAAATCCTCAAGAAGCTCAGTCCCGCGAGACGCCAGAAAATTACGGCTCGCGCCGCAGAACTGATCGCAGAGGAAATGGCCCTGCGAAAGAAGCCGCGCTGAACTCCCCCACTCGCAATCTTATGCAGTTCCCGCCTTCCCCTGGCCCTATACACGTTCGCTTTGTATATTGCACGGCATGGCGGATTCACGACTCACCAAACACGATTGTCAGAACGCGATTCAAGCACGTCGATCCACTTAGAGCTCAAGGGAAGATGTCTCATGCGCCTTCGCTGTTCGAACGTACCTCCTCGCTTCACCATTTTTATTTATTCGTGACTTCGACCCAGTCCTTCCCCCAGTCAGTTACGGTCTGTCTGGATCGGCTCTTCTCGAGTGGAACGTATCGACGCTGATAGTACTTTCCCTGATACTCGACGATCTCTTTGCTCCTCGCTTCTGGGAATGCCATATCTAGTGGACTGTAACACCCATTTATAGACTATACTCGTGTTCATGGAGAACACGATGGTCCTGACGAAACGGGAACGAATGGAACTCACCAGACGAGCGAGGAGCCGCACCGGGCGGGCCGAAACCGCTCGGCGAGCCCGCGTGATTCTGCTCCTGGCTGAGGGGGCGACCTGGGATGCCGTGTGTCACGCCGTGGGGTGTAGCCGAGGCTTTGTGGCGACCTGGAGCCAGCGGTTTGCCGCTGAGCGGTTGGCCGGGCTGTATAGTCGTCATCGCGGGCAAGCTCCCCTGCGGCACACTCCTCAGATGGAAGCCCGCATCCTGGAGGCCACACGACGGGCGCCAGCCGACGGCTCGACGCACTGGAGCACTCGCAAGCTTGCGGCCCAGCTCGGGGTCAGCCATATGCGGGTCGCACGAGTCTGGGCGAAGCATGGGCTCCAGCCCCAGCGGCTGGAGCGATATCTGGCGTCCACTGACCCGGACTTCGAGAAAAAGGCCGCTGACATCATCGGCCTCTATCTGAACCCACCGCAGCATGCAGCGGTGTTTTGTGTGGACGAGAAAACAGCGATCCAGGTCTTGGACCGCAAGGATCCGGTGCTGCCCTTGTCGCCGGGACGGGCGGAACGGCATGGCTTCGAATATTACCGGCACGGCACGCTTTCCCTCTATGCCGCGTTCAATACCAAAACGGGCGAGGTGCTCGGCAAGACGGCCGACCGCCACACCTCCGAGCAATTCATCGCGTTCCTGACGGACCTCGTGGCCAATCAACCCAAGGGCCTGGAGATCCATGTGATTGCAGACAACCTCTCGGCGCACAAGACCACGCGGGTCACCGAGTTTCTGCAGACCCATTCGACGGTGCATCTGCATTTCACGCCGACCTACTCGTCGTGGCTGAACCAGGTCGAACTCTGGTTCGCCAAGATCGAGCGTGATGTGATCGCACGGGGCGTCTTCACGTCCGTGAAGGACCTCGACAAGAAACTGATGCGCTACATCCGCCACTACAATAAGGCCCCCAAGATCGTGAAGTGGAAATACTGTGATCCATCTCGGCGCATCGGTACACAATTACCTGTTACAGGCCACTAGTGCAGCATGAAGCTTCTCCTCGTCAGTCATGGGGAGAGCGCCTGTCCGCTTGAGTTCGGATTCGATGAGTCGGACCTTTGATCTGGCTGCTCGAATATCTGATTGATACTTATCTGGGTTATTTCCCGTGTACCGATCAAATCTGTCGTCCCATTTACGAAGCTCTTCTCTCGCGTTCTCCAAACCTTCGAGTGTGTACATTGAGCTCCTTCCTTCTCTACTTTCTCCCCGCCTCTTGCCAGCCTATAATACACTCCACCATGTGAGCCAGCGAAACCGGACGACCACCGTCAGCGTCGACAGTAAGCTGCTCACATGGGTGATGGGCTGACCGGCATAAAAAACAAGACGCATTTCGCACTAACGGCTCTCAGAGTGGTGATCGCGAGCGCGCCACCCAAGCGAAAGCATGTGGTGACTTAGGGGTGTTGCCCGGGGGGTTGCGCAGAGCGCAAGCCGGATCAAAGGCTCGGATCTTTATCCGGGCCTTTGGTTTTTTTGGGGTTCGAGCTCTTCTTCAGCGGCTCTCTAAACGCGTCTACGAATGACACGACATTGCCACCGCGGACATCGGCCTCACCCTCCAGAATCGCCTCCATCTCCTCCGGGTCGGCCAGGACATCCAGCGTTTCGGCCCAGCTCTCGTATCAGCGTTCATTCGCGATCTCCTAGAGACCTGGTGGGTATTGTCACATGAGGGCGGGAGTTGGTCAACGGCCCTCACACCGGTCAGTCTGGATGCGAAACGGCTTCTCCCACGCCTCGTAGTGAAACCCCATCCTCGCATCGGTTCGCTCGTTTGCCCCCACAATTTCAGCTAGCTTGAATGGTGGGTAGGGTTTCTCGCCGACCTTCAGGCGCTCATATCGAGCGTAGACAATAAAATCACCTACCTCGACTGTTTGCGAATCAATCCTTGATCTCGTGATTACGGTGTGCGATCAGGCCGCTGGTGAAAGTTGTCCGCTATTTCCGAGGAAGCCAACAAAGCTGCATTGGAGCACGCCCGATCCGGCCAAAGCGATTGGATCTGACGCCGAAATCGAGGCGGCCTTTGACGAGGCTTTTTGTCTGCTCAGGAAGCGCGTCGAAGAGTTAACAACATGACAACCTACAAAGAGGTCTTCCGAGGAGGCAGAAGAACACATAAGAAAGTCCGTTCTATGAAGAAAACACGTGACGTGCCATCAGGTGGTGGCCCCTCAAGCAAGGCTGGTGTCGACAGTTCGATTCTGTCCCTCGGTATCACAACTCCTTCAAGATCTTTAGAACTCTCGCGCCAGGGCGGGCGATGCGCGCCAGGCCGCTTTTAGGCTTTTCTAGGTCTTTTAACAAAGTGGTTGTCTATGATGGATCGCCACAAACCATGAGGAACACCCCCTTTCGCTTGCGAAGTATCCGGGTCAGATTGGGTTGCGTTGCATTAACGCGAAGGAACATTCTGGAAAGCGATCCTGGGGGAAATTGTCCAAGTCAGCCTTGATGATGTCATCTCGTTAAATTCACTGGGCTAATATTCGCCCTTCCTCCTGTGCGGTCTCAACAGCCTATAGGTCTTCACAGCATGTTTCGCCCCGTAAAGTCTCGATTCCTTCCTTTACGATGATCGGCACCATGATGAGGGCGGCAACAGGGTCGGCCCACCACCAGCCAACCCAAGCATTCAGCAGGAGTCCGCCGAGTAGGATCGCTGAGAGGTAGACACAAAATTCAGTCTGCTTCGCATCGGCCGTCATCGCCACGCTGCCGATTTCCCGAGCAACTTGTCGTTTCGCGCGGGTGAGCAAGGGCATGACAATCAAGGAAGCGATGGCCAGGATGATGCCCAAAACGCTTCTTTCGGGCGCTTCTCGATTGAGAAGCGAGGTCACTGCGTCATAACTGACGTAGACTGCCAGGATCAGAAAGCAGACACCCACGATTTGAAGAGTGATTCTTTCCTTGCGTTCACTTTGTGCGTCGTCTTTGTCTCCGTGTAGCCGCCAGAGCAAGGCAGCGCCTGATGTGACCTCGATCACGCTATCAATGCCGAACCCGACTAGGGCGATGCTGCCGGCCATCAGCCCCAGCACGACCGATATCAACCCTTCGAGGCTGTTATAGGCGATAGTAAAGTATTCCAGCCGTCGGCCGCGTCTGAGGATACTCGCGCGACGCTCCTCCAAGTTACTGATCAACGTTGGTTGCAGGAAGGTTGCTCGTTCTCTACCAGGTGTTGATTGTGAAGACATTTCTGCTCTTTCCCTCCTCTTGTCGCGCATTCCTCTCCTTGCGTCTTTGGGACGCTTCCTCTTCCTGTTGAGTTTTCCCAGCTGCAGGTCCTTACTGCGATCATGAATGGACAGTACGCGGGCACCCCAGAGTAACCAGTCACGACACGTTTCGCCGGGACCGCTTCGACTCCTTCTTTCGCATTGACCGGTCGATCACAAGAGCGGCGACCGGATCGGCTCACCACCACCCAAAGGGCATTCAGGAATAGGTCCCTGCTCTATGCTACTTACGCGTGCTCAAGGTTCCTTGAAAAGCTATTGCGCACAGTCTTGAAGATCTCGTCGCAATGGTCGTCGGCGATACCAGGAGTCGGGACGGACTTGTATTCGACCCCTATGAACAGATCCTCACGGAGGCTGATCCTCACCCAACACCCATGATGATTCCCTGATCTGCTCCCTTTAGAGCCCATGAACGACTCTTCAAACATCGGCGCCTCTGCATAGTAGTTCAGCACGATTCCCTCGGCTGTTGGGATTTCTCGAAGGGGACTCCCGGCACAGGCAAGAAGGTCCTGTTTCGATTTACCAATCAGTGTTTCGGCAAGAGAAACATGGGGCGCTTGATGGATGGTTGTGCAGCCGAGGAATAACCCAACTGCGAATCCAATAACCATTTCCAAAAGCCTGATTGCGCCGCGTGACTTTATCCTGAAGTTCATGTCTTTTCTTGAGTCCTGTCTAGGGAGCGCCCGCCCACTGCCTAATGCTCGAGCTCGACATTCGTGAAGAGCTTGGGCCGAAAGTCTTGAGCCAGAAGTCATTCACGTTCGCACGATGCCCATGAGGATCATCCCTCATTGTTTCGGCCTCGAGAATGTTCTCGTCCTACACTTCTTGTCCGTAAGGCACTGGCACTTCTTTGGCTTCCCCTCTCCGTTGGGCCCACGCTTCTCGCAGGCGCTCTTCCCACACATACAAGGTCGGCAGCACTAGAAGAGTCAGGGCCGTGGAGGTCACGAGTCCACCGATAACCACGGTCGCGAGCGGCTGCTGCACTTCCGCCCCCGCGGAGGTCGAGAGGGCCATCGGCACAAACCCGAGGCTGGCCACCAAGGCCGTCATCAGCACCGGACGCAGACGAATCATGGCGCCTTGCGAAGCGGCTTCCGCACGCGACAGGCCCTGTTTCTGCAAATCGAGG
The DNA here is from genome assembly GCA_014055465.1 of Nitrospira sp. CR1.1. Classification (NCBI taxonomy): domain Bacteria; kingdom Pseudomonadati; phylum Nitrospirota; class Nitrospiria; order Nitrospirales; family Nitrospiraceae; genus Nitrospira; species Nitrospira sp. CR1.1. The sequence continues at coordinate 41,770 of WIAF01000010.1, read as the reverse complement.
ATGTAGGCCATCAGGACGACGCCGTTGAGGACCGCGACTCCGAACAGCGCAATAAACCCGACCGCGGCCGAAATCGAAAAGGGCATGCCGCGGAGCGCCAGGGCGATGATGCCGCCGGTGGCGGCCAGTGGCACATTCAGAAAAATCAGCATCGCCGGCCCGACCGTGTTGAAGGTCGAATAGAGCAGCACGAAGATGAGAAACAACGTGATCGGGACGACGATCGCCAGCCGTGTGGACGCCTCCTGTAATTGGTGAAACTGTCCTCCCCACTCGATCCAATAGCCTTTTGGTAGGGGGATCTGGGCTTCCACGGCTCGCTGCGCCTCGGCCACGAAACTCGCTAAATCCCGGCTTCGGACGTTGGTTTCCACCGCCAGACGCCGGTGAATATTTTCCCGGCTGATCTGCGCCAAACCGGTCTCCGTCCGAATGTCGGCAAGCTGACTGAGCGGTATCTGTCGCCCTGAAGGATCGGCGACCCGGATGTCCTTGATCCGATCGAAATTGCTCCGATCTTCTGGCCGAAAGCGGACCTGAATGGAGAAGCGCTGATTGCCTTTGACGACCTGCCCCGCCACACGTCCACCGAGGGCTTCGACGGTCCCGAGAATCTCCGAGGCGTTGATGCCATAGCGAGCGATCGCCTCGCGGTTGATGATGACTCGCAGGTACGGCATGCCCGCAACTTGTTCGGCCTTGGTGTCCGCGGCCCCCTGGACCCCCGAGACCACGTGCACCACCTGATCGCCCAGGCGTTTAAGCGTGTCCATATCTTCGCCGAAAATCGTGATGGCGATATCGGAACGCACTCCGGCAATCAGCTCCTGCACCCGCAACTCAATGGGCTGAGAGTAACTGAAGATGGTGCCGGGCACCGCCGCCTTCAACGCCCGATCGAAGGCCTCAATCAGCTCCGCTTTCGTGTGAGCCGTCCTCCATTCCGACTTGGGCTTCAAGATGATATACACGTCACTGACCTCGACTCCCATTGGATCGGTGGCAATCTCTGGACGACCGGTTCGCGGGACTACGGTGGCGACCTCTGGAAACTGCCCCAGAATCTGCCCGATCCGGGTCGTGCTCTTGACGGATTCCTCTAAGGCCACACTGGGAAACCGCCAGGCTTGCAGCGCGATCGCGCCCTCATCCAACTTGGGAATAAATTCCGCCCCCAGCACCGACGCGAGCGCCAGGCTGCCGGAAAAAATGACAGCGGCAGCGGTAGCGGTGATCGCCGGATGCTGGAAGGTCTGGGACAAGAGCGGTTGGTAGATCCGTTTGGCCCAGCGCACCACCCACGTTTCTTGTTCACGAACTTCTTGGCGCAAGAACAGGCTCACGAAGACTGGAGCCGCCGTGAACGCGAGGACGAGCGCAGCCACGAGCGCGAAGATGACGGTCAGCGCCATCGGTCGGAACATCTTTCCCTCGACGCCTTGCAGCGTCAAAATTGGCAGGTAAACGATGATAATAATGCCGACGGCAAAAAAGATCGGGCGGAGGACCTCCCGGCCGGATCGCAGAATCACTTGCCGGATCTCGTCGTGGCCAAGTCGGCCCCGTACCTCCTTTCGCCGCTCAGCCAAATGCCGCATGATGTTTTCAATCATGACGACCGACCCGTCGACAATGAGACCGAAATCGATGGCCCCCAGACTCATGAGGTTGCCGGATATGCCAGCGGCGAGCATGCCGGTGAGTGCGACCAACATCGACAGTGGGATCACCGAGGCCACGATGAGGCCGGCCCGAAGGTTGCCTAGCAGGAGAAACAGGACGGCGATCACGAGAAGGGCGCCTTCGGTCAGATTGGTGGCGACCGTTTGAATGGTCGTACGCACCAGATCGGTTCGGTCATAGTAGGGATCGACTGTCACGCCCGGCGGGAGCGATTTTTGGATCTCCGTAAGCTTCGCCTTGATGCGGTTGACGACGACCCGGGAGTTTTCGCCGATAAGCATGAGGGCTACGCCCGTCACGACTTCACCGCCTTTGTCCCGGGTCACCGCTCCCTGCCGGATTAGAGGTTGAAAACGGGTCTGCGCGATATTGCGAATGGTAATCGGCGTCCCGTCGTGCCCCGTCGCCACGACGATATTGTTGAGGTCCTCCAACGTTTGCACCAACCCCTCGCCGCGGATCAGATACTGCTCTTGCGCGTGCACGATGTATCCGCCACCGGCATTGGCGTTATTGCGTTCGATTGCTTCGAAGACCCGGCCGATCGGAATCTTATACGCCACCAATTTGCTCGCATCGAGCACCACTTCGTACGCTTGGAGCTCCCCTCCGTAACTGTTCACCTCAACGACACCCGGAACGGACCGCAACTTCAAGGCGATGTCCCAATCAAGAATCGTGCGTAGCTGCATGAGGGAAAAGCCTTGGCCCTTGACCTCGAACTGGAAGACCTCCCCCAATCCCGTCGAAATCGGGCCCATCTCGGGATTACCGAATCCCGGTGGAATGGCCTGCCGCGCCCGCGGCAGGCGTTCCATGACAAGTCGCCGGCAGAAATAAATGTCCATGCCCTCCTCGAAGTACACGGTGACGGCGGACAGCCCAAAACGGGACACCGAGCGGATCAGGGTGATACCGGGCAACCCCGACAGCGCCGTTTCAACGGGAAAGGTAATGAATTTCTCGACCTCAACGGGACCCAAGCCGGGCGAGTCGGTGAGGATTTGCACCTGATTCGGCGTCACGTCGGGCACGGCATCGATCGGCAACTTCCGCATGGCATAGACGCCGGCGGCAATAATGAGGCCCACAAACACCAGCACGAGAAATCGGTTGCGCAGCGAAAATTCAAAGAGTGAGTTCAACATGAGTGGCTCCTCTGACGATTCTCTGGCTAGTCTCCCGCGATCCGTTCCTTCAAGAGAATGGATTTGAGATAGAAGGATCCGTGAGTGACGACCCGGTCGCCTTCGGCCAAGCCGGAATGTACCTCCGCATCCTTTCCCGATTTGCGACCGACGACAACCGGCCTGACCGTAAAGGCGCCCGGGCGCTCCTCCACAAATGCCACCGGCTTCTCGTCGACCTGTTGAATGGCGTCCTGGGGAATGATCAAGACCTGTTGATCCTCTTGCGTGCTAGGAAGAATGATGGCCGCTCGGGCAAACATGCCGGGTCGCAGACGGCGGTCGAGGTTTGCAATCACGACCCGTGCATCGACGGTTCGTGTATCCGGATTCAGCACGTAACCGAGGTAGGCGATCTTCCCGCGAAATCTCTCCTTCGGATATGCGTCCACGGTGATCTCCACCTCGCTCCCGACTTTGACAGCGGCCAGATGCTGTTCATAGATATCGAGGAGGATCCAGACGGTGGAAAGATCCGCGATGGTGAAGGCATTGTCCTTCGGTGTCAGCAGTTCACCACGCGTGATGTTCCGCTCGATCACCGTCCCTGCTTGTGGAGCCACCAGCGCGAAGGAGGAGAGAGCCTTCCCCTTCCCGCTCCAGCCGATCTTTTTGATTTCATCGTCCGAAAGGCCCACGAGCCGCAGGGCTTCGTAGGCGGCCCGATAGGCCGCCATGCTTTTCTCATAGGTGCCCTTGGCTTCCACATATTCCTTCTCCGAGGAAATGCGTTGCTCGAACAAGCCTTTCTCTCGGGAGTAGTTGCGAGTGTCCACATCGCGATTGGTCACACCTTGGAGAAAGGTTGCTTTCTTCTGTCCTAGCTCAATGCTGTCGAACAACGCCAACGGCTGCCCCTCTTTAACTTGATCACCGAGCTCTGCCATGACATTAATCACTCGGCCTTCGATTCGGGGACTGAGATGGAACAGCCGATATTCGTTCGGCTTGATGGTCGCAGTGGCTTGAATTTCATCCCGGAAGACTCGGCGTTCAACGACGGCGGTCTGGAACGTTTGTCCTTCGAGTGCCTGAGGTGAGACTGTCAATTGGTGTGGCGCCCTGGTCTCAGTTTGTGGAAGAGTATTGCCAGTCTGATGAGCAGCCTTGCCTGGCTCCTGCTCGGCCGTTGTCTTCGGCGGCGGTGGCTCGATCTTGCGCTCGTTACAACCTACGACAACAGCGATGAGGGAAGACACCACTAGAACGAACATATTCTGGCTCATGGGAGACTTCCTGGTTGGAAGACCACCGGCGTGGCATGAGGGGTCAGCCAGAATGAGCCTGGTTTCCGCGCCTGCCCTAAAGAAATCCGTCAACCAGCTCATTGAAGGTCTCCCGTCCAGCGTTCCAGCCTCGCCAGAGCGACAGACAGATCGGCCCGTGCCTGGGCATACTCCAGCAGGATCTGGCGGGAGACGCGTTGTGCGTCAATCACATCTAATAGGCTGGCCGCGCCCTGCTTGAAACTGATCCGGGCGATCCTGAGCGCCTCTTCCGCTTGCTTCAACAATCCCTTTTCAAACACGTCGAGCTGCTGCCGCGCCGTTTGCGCTCCCTGGACCTGCTCAGTCACGTTCCTCACCAGCTCATTCTGCGCCGACATTCGCTCCGCTTCGGTACGTTCCCTTGCCCCCAAGGCGGCTTCGATTTCCCCCTGCCGCCGGTACCACAGAGGAAGAGGAATCCTCAACCCCATGAGGAAATCTTGATTGCCGGCTTCCCGGATGTACGTACCCGAGACGGCGATGTAGGGAAGGCGGGACTCCCGTTCCTGCACAATGCTGTGCTCAGCCTGTTCGATCCGCTTGGTGAGTCTCCGGAGCATCGGATGCGATTCCAGCGAACGCGCCGTCAGTTCATCTAACGCGAGTTCCTGGGGGAACGACAAAAAGTCCCCGCCCACCACAAAGTTTTTCCCCAGCGCCCCGGCTGTCAGCACGTCGACTCGGGCCCGTGCGACGACCAACCCATTTTGGCTCCGGCTTAGATCTTTTTCGGCTTTCTGCAGTTCGACGCTCGCTTTCACGGCTTCAAACGGTCTCGCTTGGCCCGCATCGACCCGAGCTTTGATCATGTGAAAGATCTCTTGCATCGTCGCCAGGTTTTGGATCGTCAGTTCGACGTCTCGTTGCGCCAGCAATAGCTGATAGAAGGCCACTTTGACATCGGATAGCACCGTCAGTCGTGTATGCTCGACTCCCGCCTGGGCCGCCGCCAGACCCGCGTCAGCGGCCCCTTGGCGGGCCCGACGCTTCCCCGGCAACTCCACGGGTTGTTCAATGGTCACTTGATGCTCAAGAATGACGACGCCCGTTCTTGGATCCGTGATCGCCCCACGTCCCGCTGTCCCACTAATCGACGGATTCATATATGCACCAGCCGCGGTTCGCTCTCCCCGACTCTGCTTGACAGCGGCTGCCGCGCCGGCCATTGCCGGGTTCCGATTCAACGCAAGCTCAATGATTTCCTCGAGCTTGAATACACCTGTATTAGCGTTGGCGGGCGCTGACTCCCCGCACCAGATGCTGCCGAGTAGCGAGATAATGCCAACAAGACACACGGTTTTGTGTTGCATGAGGGTCCTCCCCATTGCCTGCATCACAGGGCAATGCTTCGCCTGCTGATCAATTGTGAGAACGGCTAGTTGCGAAGAGTCAGAGACTCAGCGGAGGATGGAAGAGGACCACGACAAAGGTCGGCGCGAACAATGTAGAAGTCAAGACGACATCATCTGCGAAGGGAGAGATAATTTCAGGAGCGGGAAGGGCCACGGACTGGAACACAAAATGGCAGGGGCACCCGTCATCTGTCACGGCCCCATCGGGAGATGGGGAAAGATCCACGGCTTCGACGAGACCCACGGCTGACCCGACTTGCCACTCACCAAGACAGGTATAACCAGTCAATTGGACTCCGAGGAGGAGAACCAGTACGACCAGGAGCACATGTTCTGTTCGCCCTTTCAACACCAGCTATGCCTCTGAGTGTAACCCATATATAACATAGCCCCTCCCCAAAGTTACACATTCTTCGCCCCTCCCACTATCGTCAGAAGCCTCTGACTCTGCCAGGCTCAGTTCGAACGGTCAAGTACGGGTCAACTCTGGTCGGATGGGATAGTCGCCGCAGTCGTTTCCAGTCTTCATGGCCAACGGGGTAAGGCGCCGATCACAAACACCAGCAGCCAGCGTTCTGGATCCTGAAGAAGTGCCGATCCTTCCTCACCCATAACAACGGCTTGTTGATCCACACCCCGATGGTGAACACCGAGCGCCGCTCATGCCGACAGCGGAACGTATGGGCATGCTGAACTATGGCCATAATGGTAAAAGCCAACGTACGCGCCCGTGAGTGCCTGACCTTCGTGGTGTCATCGCAACATCCATTCTTTCCATTGTGAAGCAAGAGGCTCAGACCTAGTCTCACGCGGGAACATCTGCCTCTGCACCGTGACACGTGCACATGTAGCCTTTCTGCCCCCTCTCAGCACAACCTCGTCAGTGACTATGCCCGCCTCCTCCGTGACCTGGCATTTTGCTCTCTTTCTCCGGAACTGACACGCCAGCGAGAGGGGGTGAATTCCAGATGATTTTGTCCCCCGGCGCCAAGTTTGCCGCCGTGATGAAATGCGCATCTCCCTCACGCAGTGCTCCAAGGCGGTACAAGACCATCCCCAGGTTGTAGTGCGCTTCGGCCAACTCTGGGGATGCTGCAATGGCCGCCTCAAAATGTTGCTTCGCGCTCTCCCACTGCCCCTGCTGATAGGCGAGAATGCCTTCGTCATGGTGGCGGACCGCAGCGGCACTCGTGCCGGCTGGTGCCGGTAGCACTGTCTGTGCGGACTTCGGCGTTGACGCGCACCCGCCGATTACCGACGCCACCATCACGAACAGCAATACGTGAAACCTGTGACTAGTGAATGACATCACTTCCTCCCTTCTTACAATCTCACCGGCCAGCCGATGATGGTCCACACGAGCAAGCGATCGGAGGGACGGGAGAGCTCCATGCCCTGCCCCTCGCGAACCCGACTCGAACGATCCCGTGTTGCGGCAAAATATTTCTTCGGCTGGCCATGTCAATTTCCATTTCTCGATTAAAACCACGCCCGCACACCCACAACAAATCGAACCTGACTCGGGTCTCCCCCTTCTCGGCGCACCAGCGTGGCGGTTTCGCCGAAACTTTTGTCCAGGGATATGCCCATGTAAGGCGCGAACTCGCGCCGCATTTCATAGCGTAGACGCACTCCGAATTCGAGGTTGTTAAGCCCGGAGCCGGTGGTGAATTCTTCGACTCGCTGAATGGCCGCGTTGGTTTCAACACGGGTCTGGAGAATCAGTCGTTGCGTCAGGAGCAAATCTTTGGTGAGCGAGAGGCGCGCAGAAACCGCGCCGTTTTGATCGATGAACATATTGGCTTCCAGGTCATAGCTGTAGGGCACGAGTCCCTCGATCCCGATTGACGCGAGCCCACGGGTTACATTGCGCCCGCGAAACGTCTGCGTTTCGACGCGAGAGCCGATTTGAAAATCGTAATACTTCTGGATGAACCGTCCATAGAGCAGCTGAAAGTCCACGTCGTAGTCCGCTTTGAATGCCGTATCCCGTTGCCCTTCGCTTTTGAACCAGACTCGGTTGTAGTCTCCGCCGTACCACCCCTCGACGTCCCACCGGTAGTCGCTCGGACGTTGGCCTCCACCAGAGCTTGGGCGGTATTCGAGGACGTCAACGAGGGCGTAGAGGCGGTTCTCCTGATCATTCACGGGAGGCGGCCAGCCACCTGGCGAGGATAAATTGGGCGATGTCCGTTCTTGCCGGGCGGAAGGGCCGACGGGTATAGACCCCTGGGACGAAGTAGAACCGGCTTGAGCCTTTGAGCTTGAGACTGTATCCGTCATCATCGATCGAAGCGGAGTTATGGGGAACTGGAGTATAGATTGCGCAAGGACCGTCGAGTCGATGCAGGTGCTGCAGAGGCACGCCAGAAGCACCACAAGCACGGCTCGTAAGGAAACACTCACGAGGATCTCGCTCGCGGGTCGTCCGCTACCTCAACGACCCGGAACATCCCGGCCTCCATGTGCAACAGCAGGTGGCAATGGAACGCTCAGCGTCCCGGAGCGTCCGCCGTGACGGCGACGGACAACCGCTCGGCCGGCTTGACGACGACGGTATGCTTCCGCGGCAAGTATTCGCCCGCGCCATTTTCCAAATGCATCCACATCCCGTGCAAATGGAGCGGATGCTCCATCATGGTATCGTTCACGAACGTGAGGCGCAGGCGCTCGCCGTAGTGGAAACGAATCGGCTCGCGAGCTTCTGAATATTTCTTGCCGTCGAACGACCACATGTACCGGTTCATGTGACCCGTGAGATGGAGCTCGATTTCCCGCTCCGGCTCACGTTGGTCTGGATAGGGCGCCAGGCTTTTCAAGTCGGTATAGAGCAATACGCGGCGGGCACTGTCCTCCAGTCCTCTTCCTGGTTCCGCCATGCGGTTCTGCGAATACTCGGCCACTGTTTGATTGCCGGGGCCGTGATCGTCGGGGCTATGTTTGACCGGTTCCGCCCCGGGAATCTTCGAGCGGCGTGGATGGCCCTTCTCCATGCCCGGCATCTCGTGACTGTCAGGCATCTTCTGCATGTCTGAACCGTGCTGCATGTGCTCCATCTTTGGCGTGTCGGCTGATGACTGCATGCTCGGCATCTCACGGTGCGGCCCCATGCCGGGCATCTGCATGGCGCTCCCGTCCGAGTGTTTCTTCATGCCCGACATGTTCATCCCGTCCATGTCCATGCCTTCCATACTCATTCCCATATCTTCCATCGTACGGAGCGGGCGGGGTCGGCGTTCTGGGATCTCCCCACTCATGCCTGGGCGCGTTGCCAATGTGCCCCGTGCGAAGCCGCTGCGATCCATCGTCTCGGCAAAGATGGTGTACGCGCGATCCACGACCGGTTCGACGATGACATCGTAGGTTTCGGCCGGTCCCATGCGAAACTCCTCCACCACGACGGGCTGGACGTTCTGCCCATCCGCCTGCACGATCGTCATCTTGAGTCCCGGGATGCGCACGTCATAGAAGGTCATGCTCGCCGCATCGATGAAGCGCAGACGTACCCGCTCCCCCGGCTGAAAGAGCCCTGTCCAATTGCCGACAGGCGACAGGCCGTTCATCAGATAGGTGAAGGTGTATCCGGTGACGTCCGCGAAGTCCGTCGGGTCCATCCGCATCCGGTCCCAACTCAAATAGTTGGCCAGTGCCGGCAGGAGACCGGACCTCGCGATGTCGGCAAAGAACTCCCTCGCGGCGCGCTTCTGAAAGTTATAGTAGCCCCCTTGTTTTTTGAGATTGGAGAGTAGGGGTTCTGGTGATTCGAACGTCCAATCCGAAAGCATCACTACATACTCGCGGTCATACTGAAACGGGTCCGGCTCGACAGGGTCAAGAATCATCGGCGCGTACACGCCCAGGAGCTCCTGACCGCCGGAGTGACTGTGAAACCAATACGTGCCGCTCTGCTGGATCGGAAAGCGATAGGTAAATGTGATGCCGGGCGGGATGCCACCGAAGCTGACCCCCGGTACGCCATCCATCTCGGGCGGCACGAGCAACCCGTGCCAGTGAATCGAGGTAGGTTCCGCCAAATGGTTAGTGACACGCAGTGTGGCGGTCTGCCCTTCTTTCAGACGAATCACGGGACCCGGGATGGTCCCGTTGATCGTGATCGCAGTTCTTCTTCGACCGTCAACGCGAAACAGCTGTTCGCTGATCGTCAGATCGATCATGTCTCCGCTCAGCGGCGTCTGTGAACCGATGTGCGAACGAGTCTTGGCGGTGGCCTCTGTCCAGGTGCAGGCGGGAATCAGGTGCTCCACGGCGGCCAGCAGACCCAACACGCCGGCGCGCTTCAATAACAGACGTCTCGAAATACAGTCCGGGATCATTCCGCCTCTCCTCCGTTCAGATTGCAATGGGTCCCGACTTCGTCAATCCGATCGCAGAGCCCCCGCGCTCACGCACGTGCTTACACGGCTCGTACAGGAGTCCTGTCGGAGCCATTCAAGAAATACCTGATCGAAGAGCGTCTGTTGCTCTAACTGTGGCGTGTGCCACTCTGGTCGAACAAGTGAAACGAGACATGCTGCAGTCTTGGCAGCACCGTGTCCCAAAGTACGTGCGGCACCACGTAATCATGACGCCCCATCACCACGAGAACCGGCGCCCTCAACAGCGTTGGATTCCACAATAACTCATACTGCGCGAAGAAACTTCGGAACACTGTTACGAGTTCCATAGTGACCGGCATGCCCAGCCACAACAGCGAGGCGTTGTAGGTTGGGTCATACCAATACTTCGGACCGTCGGCGATGTACCGTGCAATAAAGGCATCCTTCGGTGCCATCGCCTCAAGCTTCCCCGAGCGAAGTCTGGCCCAGTTCTCCCGGAGCACCGCCTTTCGCGCGTCCGACGCATGACTGGCCCAGTATTCGTGTGCCCCTGCGAGCGTGCCTTTCACATCACAGGGCGGAGACCCAAGGAGGACGACATGGGACACCTTCGATGGATATCGCTTCGCGTACTCGAGCGCGAGATTGCCATGGTGCGAATGGCCAACGACTACAGCTCGCTCGAATCCGACCTCGGCACGAACATGTTCGATGTCGTCTATATAGGTGTTCGAGGTCATCCTCTCCGGGCTGAACGAATCATCGGTCTCGGCAAAATGCCGAACGTCCATGAACCCCAATCGGCAAACGTCCTTGAGCTGCCGAGAGAAGGTTCGCGGATAGTAGACGGCAGATCCAATGACGAGAACGGGAACCCCCCTCCCCTCAACCGTGTAGCGAAGCACCGCACCGTTCACCCTTGTTGATCGCTGTAGGCTCGATGGTTCCTTCATATGAAGCATTCTCTTTCACGGTGGCGACGGGCCATGATCCTCGCCCTGCGAGTCTGTCCGCGAGCACAGGGCCATCTGGTGGCACCCCGATGCCCAGCGCGAAGAGCCAGGTGCCGGATCAAGGGGCGCGCTGAAGTTCGCCGCGCCATCCAGCCTAGTGGCTGTGCCCCCCGTGGCCGTCGGACATGCCTGAAGGTCCACTGGGCCTGGATGGCGCCTCCACTTTGCTGAACGGCGGCGCGCTCTGGATGACGTCGTTCTCTGGCGCCAATGCCGCCGCTTTCAGAAAATGCGGCTTGGCCTCGGCATCCTTCCCTTGCCGGTACAACACCATGCCCAGGTTGTAATGCACTTCCGCGAGCGACGGCGCAATCTTGACCGCTGTCTCGAAATGTTCTTTGGCCCGATCCCACTGCTCCTGTTTGTACGCTTGTATCCCCACGACATTGTGACGCGCGGCGAGGGCATCCGCATGTGACGGCGCAGACAAGAGTGGGCCTTGCCACAAAAGGCATCCGCTGATTGTTGCGCTGGCTATGAACAAGGTGATCATCGTGCGCGCTCGGGTCGTCATCGCTGGATTCCTCTCAGCCGGGGGTAAAGTGTGCGATCATGACACTCTGTCATTTCTACCCAATCGCCCAGTCTCACAGACCAGAATACACATTGACACTCCACTGATGCCGAAGAAGATGGAGCGGGATACCGACCACTAAAACGGAGTCCATCGTCTTCTACCTCGCCCCTTGCTCGGCCTTCTTGTGCATGACGGGTTCTCCTACTGTGCAAAGGTGACGATGAGAGAGTGCCCTTCTAGTAAGGTTCTGTGCAGTGCCGCTTGGGCTCGGACCGCTTCTTCGTCCGAGGCCATTTCCACAAACCCGAACCGCAGGGATTCCCCTCGATGCCCTCTGACCACTCTGGCGGATACCACCTGGCCAAACGGAGCAAATAAATCGTAGAGCTGTTGATCGGTATCGGACTCCGGAAAACCCTCGACAAAGAGTTTCTTCCCCATGTCAGCTCACATTTCGTCTCTGCTGCGAAGACCGCCAAGGCCGCCCAGGTCCAGGTCCGCACGGTTCGGCTTAGACATTGCTCCCATTTCTCTTGGGATTCTGAAGATTCCGAAGCGCCTGCTCTTTCCAGGTGTCAGATGGCATGCCCGGCGCTAAATACCCAAGGAAGTTGTCGCCCTGATCACAGAACGACAGGGTGCAATCGAGGCCCACCACATATCGCACGTTCTCCTGCTGCACGAGGGCCCAACAGGCCAACGGTGACACCCAGACCGGATCATTCTTGTTTTCTTCCGGACGGATCGCATAGAGCGCATTCCAGCCGTTGGCTGGGATGATTTGGAGAATCTTGCGTGCTGACTGCATGGGTCTCCTCTCGCTCATGTCCCTTCTCCTTCGTCTCCTTTTCGGAGGCGTCGCACAGAGCACCGCTCATCGCGAACGGTGAGCGGAGTACATCGTCTGGCGTGTGATCGGCCACCAACAGATCCACGTTTCATTGAGCTTCTCTGTCAGCCCTCCCCGTCATGCTTCACATTCATGTACGGCTGGATCCTTCAAGACGCTGGAGCTCCTTTTTTGTGTGATTCATTCTGCCTGGATGCTGGCCCTATTCCCTAACGTCATGAACGCCAAACAGAGCACGCCAATGGCAATCCACACCAGTTCTCTCGCCCGTCGAACCAAGGCGAAGGTCATCCCCGTCACGTCGGTATAGCCGAAGGTCCTCAACAGCATCAGGTTTCCCGCTTCTTGTGCCCCCACGCTTCCGGGAATGAACCACGTCCCGCCCTTGATCAGGGTCGACAAGGCATCAATCGATAAGGCGGTCATCGCGTCAATCGGCTCTCCGAGGTACAGAAGAATCACATAGACCTCCATGGCTTCCACCAACCAGCCCGCAAGAAATAAGGTGGTCGAGAAAAAGAACGACCTTGGCGCTCGGGTGTAGAACCCCACGATGGATTCATCGAGCGCGAGCAGTCTTTCACGTCTGGTTTCCAGCGCGGCAACTCGAATCCGGCATCGCTCCAGAGTGCCAAAGAGCACGGTGAAGAGACCCCGGCGTTGAATCAGGATAAACAGGGCGGTCCCAAACAGGAGGAGAGTGACACTCAGGGTAGCGGCCAGGATTGAAGCGGTGTCAGCCGGTGTCGATCTCGATGGAAAGAGCATCCACACCCCTAGACCAATGCCAAGAAGAATATAGACGATCTGCGCAATCGTCATGGTCGTTTTTGCGACGATGACGGACGCTAAGCTCTCGACTATGGGGATGGAGTACTGTTTGAGCAAGTGGGCCTTCAGAGGCTCTCCTCCGAGATAGGCCGTCGGTGTGGTTGCGTTCACGAGCTCACCGGCCGTCCGGATCACAAAGAGCCGTGAGAATGGGACAGCGACAGCGTACTGTCCTAAGGTGAATCGCCAGCCGAGGCAATCAAGGAGATACATGACGGTGGAGGGCAAGAGCATCACCGCGACTCCTACGGCACCGAGGCTGGCTCCGGCTCTGTAGATCCTGTCTGGACCGATATGGACGACGAGGCCCATCAAGGTCACCAAGCCTAGAACAAGCAGGGCCCCTCTAACGGCATACGATGAGAGCACCGGTGACATGCGTGCACCCTTTCGAAGATGAAGACGTCACCTAGGCAGCCGTGCGCGAGCGCATCGGCTTACGAGGTCGAGACGCGTAACGGACATTCTTGGACGCGTGAAAATAGCGCCAGGCCACCTTGCTTGGTAGAACGTGAGCGGGCTCTCAACAACGTTGGCCTTCGCGCCTTGTGCGTTACCGACGTGGAGGTCCCCACTCAAAGCTCTCGATCTTCCACTGGTCACCTTGCTTCACCACGATGTACCGGGCCTCGCTCACCTCGAGTCCGTACCCTTCCAGAATGCCACCAATGGTCGCGGTGGCGCCGTTCATGCTCCGTGACAGAAAGCTACTATTGCGTGTTTCCGCGACGACATTGTTGTTCTGGATGAGCGCCACAAATTCGTTGAAGGACAGCTTGGCCTTCGCGGTGGAGGATAAATAGTCATACGCCCGGGGGTACTCTCCCTCGTCGATCGCGCGGAGTTGGGCGCGAATCATCTCGACAGGTTTCATGCTTTGCCCCCACCAATAGCCAAAACCGAGCGCTCCGAACAGCACTACGACACCTGCCGCCAGTTGTATGTGCCGCCTCATGGTGCGCAACTCATTCCCCCACCCTGGACCTGTGCGTATCGAGGCCTAGCACTAGGTATGCCCCGGTGCGCCTTGGACGGCCAAATCCTTGCGTCTGAATTCCTTGAAGACGTGCGTCAGCATTGGTTTTCCGTTAGGTCGCAAGATACCCAAGAGACACAGCCTTCCTGCAATGATCGCCACCTGTCTCGCGCGCCAAGCGATGCAGGAGCAGACTCGACCAGGCGCAATCCCACGAACACTCTCCACCGCAAGGTGAAGGCAGCTCCCCATCCCCCTCACAGGCGTGTGTGCCTGTTCCAGCTTGTTCGCACCCGGGTCAGCCTCCGTCGGTCGATATCGAGTCCACGCAACTCGATGTCAGGATCGTTTTCGACACGAAGGGAAGATGACAGGACACCGGTGCCCAGGCAGGGACGTCTTCTCGTTGAGGTCATATCGGGATTCCCTCTCGATCAGTCACCACGGACCGAGACGGTGCAGCTTCAACGGGTCGGAGGCGGTACTTCACGTCCCCGTGCCAGCGCCAGAGCATGTAAATCGCGGGGATGACCAGCAGCGTCAGGATTGCGGACGTGAGCATCCCACCGATCATCGGGGCGGCAATCCGTTGCATCACGTCCGTCCCCGCGCCATGGCTCCACATGATGGGCAAGAGTCCGGCCATAATCGCCACCACGGTCATCGTCTTGGGCCGCACGCGTTGCACGCTGCCCTCCAATACCGCCTCATACAGGTCCGCTCGCGTGCGCATGCGGCCTTCTTGAACCCGTTTCTCATAGGCTTCATCGAGATAGACGATCATGAGCACGCCTGTTTCGGCCGCCACTCCCGCCAACGCGATGATGCCGACCCAGACCGCCACGCTGACGTGGTACTCGAGGAGGTACAGGTACCAGACGCTACCGATTAACGCGAAGGGCACCGACAACATCACGATCAACGATTTCGTCACGGAGTCGAAATTGAAGTAGAGGAGGACAAAAATCAGAAAGACCGTTAAAGGAATCACCAATCGAAGCCGCTCGGCCGCTCGCTGCATATATTCGTACTGTCCTGACCAGGAGATGATATAGCCCGGCGGCAATGTGACCTCTTTCGCGACGGCCGCCTTCGCGTCGTTCACAAACCGGCCCACATCACGATGGGCCACATCGACATACACATAGCCTGTTAACAGACCGGCCTCGCTGCGAATCGTTGCCGGGCCGCGGGTTCGGACAATCTCTGCCAATTGTGACATCGGGATCAGGCTCCCTTCCGGGGTCTTCACGAGCACCCGACTCAACCGCGTTTCATCGTCGCGCAATTCCGAGGCATAACGCAGGTTAATGGTGTAGCGTTCCCGGCCTTCCACGGTCGTCGTAATGACACGTCCGCCGATGGCCGATTCGATCACATCCTGCACGTTGCTGATGGTCAGACCGTATCGGGCAATTTCTTCCCGCTTCAGACGGAAGTCTAAGAAAAAGCCGCCGGTCACCCGCTCCGCGTACACGTTGCGAGCCCCTGGAACCCTCTTGATCGCCATTTCCACGGCTGTCCCCGTCCGTTCAATGACGTCAAGGTCCGGTCCGGAAATTTTAATGCCGACCGGAGTTCGAATGCCGGTCGTCAACATATCGGTCCGCGCCCTGATTGGCATTGTCCAAGCATTGATGACGCCCGGAAGCTGGACTTGGCGATCCATCTCATCGATCAATTTTTCCCACGTCATGCCGGGGCGCCACCGTGTTTCGGGTTTCAGTGTGACCACTGTCTCGAACATCTCCAGGCCGGCGGGATCGGTCGCGGTATCCGCTTTGCCCGCTTTTCCGAAGACGCGCTCGACTTCCGGAAACTGCTTCAACAACGCGTCCTGGATCTGCAACAGGCGGCTCGATTCGGTCACGGATTGGCCGGGAAGACCCACGGGCATGTATAAGATCGTCCCTTCATTCAAGGGGGGCATGAATTCCGAGCCGAGCTTCTCATACACCGGAAGAGACCCGGCCAGCGCGAAGAAGGCCAACAGCACCGTTACCCATGGGAATCGGAGTACCAGCTTGACGACGGGCTCGTAGGCGGCTACCAGCAGGCGATTGAGAGGATTGTTCACAAGCGGCGTAATCCGTCCCTTGATCAGCAGTACCATCAGTACGGGCATCAGCGTAATCGAGAGCAACGCCGCGAAGAACATCGAAAAGGTCTTCGTAAAGGCCAGCGGTTTAAAGAGGCGCCCTTCCTGCGCCTCCAAGGTAAAGACGGGGAGGAAAGAGACGGTGATAATCAGCAACGAGAAGAACAGTGGCTTTCCCACCTCCTTCGCCGCCTCGAGAATCACCCGCGCCCGAGTTGTAGACGACAGATCCGGCACGTCTTCGAGGCGCTTATGCGCGTTTTCAATCATGACAATGCCGGCGTCAACCATCGCACCGATTGCAATCGCAATGCCGCCCAGCGACATAATGTTCGAGGGGAGGCCGAGATAGTACATCGCCAAAAATGAGAGCAGAATGGCAATCGGCAGAGTCAGAATAGCGACCAACGCTGAGCGGAGATGGAAGAGAAAGACCAGGCAGACCAGGCTGACGACCAGGATGACCTCGAGTAGTTTCTCCTTCAACGCGGCGATCGATCGAAGGATCAGATCCGAGCGGTCATACGTGGGCACGAACTCGACGCCGTGGGGTAACGACGGTTGGATTTCGGCGATCTTCGCCTTGATCCGTTCAATGACCTTCATCGCGTTCTCGCCGAACCGCATAATGACGATCCCACTGACCACGTCCCCACTCCCATCGAGATCAGCGAGACCTCGGCGCATTTCCGGCCCCAGTGCCACCGTCGCGATGTCGCGGACGAGGATGGGCGTCCCCTTCGCATTGGTGCCGACGGCCACCTGTTCGATATCCTGAATGGATCGGACATACCCTCGTCCGCGCACCATAAATTCGGCGCCGGCGAACTCGACGACTCGGCCTCCCACGTCATTGTTGCTGTCCCGAATCCGCTCCATGATGTCGCGAATCGAGAGGTTGTAGGCGAGGAGCTTCGTCGGATCGAGCTGGACCTGATACTGTTTTTCAAATCCTCCGAGGCTGGCCACATCCGCTACGCCGGGGACCGCTTTGAGCCAATAGCGAACATACCAATCTTGTAACGTCCGCAGCTCCGCGAGGCTCCGCTGGCCGCTGCGATCGACAAGCGCATACTGATACACCCATCCGACACCGGTCGCGTCGGGTCCCAAGACGGGGACCACGCCTTGCGGCAACCGCCTGAGCGCTCCAGCCATGTATTCGAGGACACGAGATCGCGCCCAATACATATCCGTCCCATCTTCGAAAATAATGTAGACGAACGAATAGCCGAAGAAGGAAACGCCCCGTACGACTTTGACGCGAGGAGCCGAGAGCATTTGCGATACGATCGGATAGGTAATCTGTTCTTCAATGAGCGTCGGGTTTCTGCCCTCCCACTCGGTATAGACGATCACTTGTACATCCGAGAGATCTGGGATGGCATCCAGCGGCGTATGTAACAACGCCCACCCTCCCCATGCGGTGAAGAAGGCGATGCCTAACCCTATGACGAACCGATTCTGGGCGCTGTATTCAATGATTTTCCCGATCATCGCGTGCCTTCTGTGCCGGTGTCCCTGCCTAATGCTTCATACCGGCCATTCCCTCCATCGGCCCCTGTCCATGCTGGGCTATGCCGGACGGTGCCGTGGAAGGTGGTGAGCCCATGTCCATGCCATGCATGCCCATCATCCCGAGCGCGGAGCGCAACTGGCTTTCGGAATCGATCAAGAACGCCGCCGACGTCACGACACGCTCTCCAGAGCGGAGTCCGCTTTCGACCACATAAGCGTTCTCGACTTTGTCTCCCACTTGAACCTCTCGCGGTTCCAGCTTGCCCTGTCCTCTGTCCACAAAGACCACTTTACGGAGCCCCGTATTGACGACGGCTCCGTCCGGAATCGCGACCTGTGTCCCGAGGGGGATCTTGATCTCCACGTTGGCATACATGTCCGGCTTCAGCTTTTCGCCGGAGTTCTCCAACTCGAACCGGACCTTGGCGGTCCGAGTCTTGGGATCGAGGGTTGGATAGATGAACGCGACATGACCATGCAGCTTCGTGCGGGGATCATAGGAGAGCGTGACCGTCGCGCTTTGGTCGATCTTGATCGAGGGCAACTCATACTCGTAGATGTCGGCGAGGACCCAGATGCTGGAAAGGTCGGCGATCATATAGAGCTCAGTGCCGGGACTGACATACGAGCCCTTCCGCGCCTCCATCCGGATGACCGTCCCGGTCATCGGCGAATGGATGGGAAGCGTTTTTAGCACTTGGCCGGTCTTCTCAAGCTCGTGTATGTGGTCCTCCGTGATATCCCACAGCTGGAACCGGCGCCGTGTCGCTTCGAGCAGATCTTGAGCGCCTCGAGCGACTTCTGGAAATTCACTCTGTCCGAGTTCCTGGACGCTCTGAAGTGCCAGGAGATACTCCTCTTGGGTAGCGACCAAGTCGGGACTGTAAATAGTGAAGAGACTCTGCCCCTTCGTGACGTGATCTCCGATGGCGCTGACGGCGAGTTGATCAATCCAGCCGGCGAGCTTGAGATTCACCCGTTCGAGGCGGCGCTCATCGATCTCTACTCGGCCGACCGTGCGAATGACTTTTTCGAGCGGGCGTTGCGTGACCTCCTCGAATTTCACACCAATCGTCTGTAACCGCTCGGGCGGGATCCTCACGGTGGGCGCGGTACTCTCCGGAGAGGATGCCGTGCCTTCGGTCTGAACCTGCTCGGGGGATCCCGGCTGCTCACCCGGATTCCCCACGCCAGGCATAGCCTCATGGGTCGAGGTCGTCTCACGCCGCTCGCCTGGAGGTGTCGACGTAGAATCCACGGTTGTCCACCACCACCCCAGGGTGAGCCCCACAGTCAGCAGCAGTGCCAGGCCGATAGACAAAGCCCGAGGAGTCATTGGATGTGGATTCCTTCCTGGACTCCCTCGGTCAATGGCCCACCGGTTATGGCTTCCAACCGCGCGAGCGCCTTCTCATGTGAGACCATCTCCCCATGGAGCTCTAACTCACTGTCTTGCAACGTCAACAGGCTGTTCAAGAGCGTAAGGAAATCCACCTTGCCCACGGCGTAACTCGATTGCGAGGCTCGCAGAGCCAGGGTGGCCTGTGGAATGATCGCATCGCGTAGGATCGTCACCAAGCGTTCTGCGCGCTGCGCCTGGACGAACGAATCCTTCACTTGGAACAGGACGTCCTGGCGCGTAGCCGTAAACTCCTCGCGCGCACTGCTCAAGCCGGCAGCGGCCTCCCTCACGCCTTCACGTTGCTTCGTTTGGTAAAAGAGCGGGATTTTAATCCCGAGCATCACCTGGTAGCCGTTGTCATGGATGAGATCGTTCCGCAGGCCTAATGCACTAATGTCAAAGTCCGGAAAGTACTGTCGACGGGCGAGCGAGACCGCTTGCTGCCCACGTTCCACACCCTTCATGGAGGCCATCAGGATGGGAGAGAAGGCCTCGGCCCGCTGACTCAGGTCCGGCAACGGCACGGTCAGGAGCGTGACCTGGATCTCTTCCGGAGTGCCGAGCGGCCCAGCCGGAGGACGATTCAGGAGACGATTGATCTCGGCGTGCAGACTCTCTTTTTGTTGGTCAAGCACGGCGAGCCGGTCGAGGACTCGCGAGCTCTCCACCTGGGCGCGGAAGATGTCCTGCTGGGCTGCTTGCCCCACACTGTAGCGGGCCTTCGCCGTCTTCTCGAACTGCACCAGCAGCTGCCTGTTTCGCTCCACGATCTCAATGCCTTTGTGAATGAAATGCAGATCGAAATAGGTCTGCTTCAGCCGGGCGATCAATCGCAGCCGCGTCGCAACATACTCCTGCTCCAGCCGCTCAGCTTCCCGGGTCGCCACCTCCCCTCGGAGTCGCAGTTTTCCGGGAAAGGGAATTTCCTGCGCAAGACCATACATCGTCCCTTGAAGTGGCTCCATCATCGGCATCCGCTGATACCCAAGCTGAACTTTTGGATCAGGGAGCGTCTGGACTTGCGGCACGACGGCTTTGGCTGCTTCCCAACGTTGATGGGTGGCTTTGATCTCTGGATTCGCTGCTTCGAGCTCTTCAATGAGAGTCGGGAGACTGATCCTTGGACCGCTCAGGTTATGGCTATCCCCTGCGGGTAGGGAACCGTTTTGCTCTTCACGCGCGTGCGCCACCGTCACTCCCGTGAGAAGGAAAAGAACCACACCCCAAAAAAGGAGACGCAGATTATGACGACGGAATACTCGCGTCATGACACCACCTCCGGAAGGCATGAATAGAGAGAACCGATAATGATGGATCGCCCGCTCAACTCAAGGAAGCGGAGCGGCGAGAAGGAAATGGAGATGTGGTATCAGATTCGGAGGACCGAAGAAGAATCTATGGAGAGTGGAACAATGGAAACCGCGTTACTCCATGAGCACAGAGTCTGGACTGCGAGGGTTGTGAGATCTGTGGAAGGGCTGAGGAGGAGCGTGGCACAATCAACATCTGCGACCGCGCTATGTTTTCCCTGGCGTTCCGGCGACGAGGTCGCCGACGGCGGACACATCGTGGTTCCGTCCATCGGGCAGGTCATTACCTCTTCTACGAGCGCCGCCGTCTCTTCCGCGACGGAAATGTCGGGCAAGACGCACATCGTCCCGATCACCTGACACAAGGTGAAGAAGAGCACCAGCGCCACGTACCGTGTGGAGCATCGTGAAATCATGAGACCGAATATCCCTCTCACAAGCGCGCTTCTCGCGACTCTCAACGTGACGTTTATCAGTTCGTAGCAGTCACGTCAAGTCTGGCCCAATCCACCCACATGCTGATCAAGCATGCGCGGGTATAGATAAAAAATAAACTCGTTTACTATACATTGCTAAAAACCCAGTATTTTGCCCCTTTGTATTGCTCCGGAGCAGGTAGACAAATTTGTTTACTTTCAAGACCAAACTTTTACATTGAAGAAAAACGTCCTTTACTCTCAGGGACCTAGTCGGCTTCGAGACAGGAACTGGCTCACTGATTTAAATCTTCTGTTTGCCGATGCTACGTCCTGGTCGTTCCTCATTACGCCGGAAAGGGTTCGGCCTGTGCTTATTGTCCTTGGTTATACTGGTTACGGAGTGTTTTCCTAGTCCACTTCCCATCCCACCTCACGGCACGTAAAAGAGAGTGCTGTCAGACATATGGTCATCACTGCGCGTCATGCTCTTCCTCCTCTCGACTCTTGCAGCATCGCTACGGACACAATGGGCTCCCTCTTTGTTGCACTCGTTTCTACCTTTGCATCATTATAGTCTCCAGAATGAAGCGTCATCTGAGGCTGTGGCGCCACGAAAGGTCACAGGGCGGCCAGAGACGGTGCTATTGGATCAGTTGGACATTGCGCAAGCGCAGGAAACGTTCAGATGCGGCCTGCCAACATTGATCTTCTGCCTTCACGGAATTAGTGGCCATGGCGTCTCGTTCAGAGCAAGGTTGTGCGAAAGACATGAGCGGAGACCGTGATGTCAACTCCCATGCACGTCTATAAAGATATTGCCGCTCGCTACGGGGTCGACGTAGCCTCACGCGAGGGCTCTCAACCATTTTTTCAACCACGACCTCCCGCAACTCCCCGCTGAGATTCAGCTCGCCATTGCGCAAGAGCTGCGGAGCGAGAGGGGGAAACGGTTCGATAAGAGGATCCAATGGATCAGATTGTCGCATTTACTGCATTGATTATCAGAACAGGACTCATTGCAAAGGTATTTCCCAAAATCATGACCAAGATATTTGACCACTACCCCCAGCATTTCTCCCCAACGCACAAATCTGGCCCAGAAGACGAGATATCGTCAAGAGTTGTGGATGAGGGTGATCAAGCGGCCACCCTTCCAGTGTTATTCTCTGCTCGGTGCTCCGGTCGTTCCACTAACTGCCCATCCTTGAAGGCGACGCCCGCGCGGACGAGCGGGAGGAGGTCGTGCGCATCGAGCCGACGTCAGGTACGTTGCGCGGCCTCCAGCAGCTTGAACGCCATCGTCAGTCCCGCGGTGCGCGAGCCGGCCCCTTGGTCACTCGCGTGCGGAGCTTCACCGTGGCGAAGGTGGACTCAATTGGGTTGGTGCTCCCGAGATGCTTCCAGTGCGCGGCCGGGAAGTCGAAGTGAGTCAGGAGCCGGGAGACGTCGGTGACTAGGGACTTCACGGCTTTGGAATACTTCGCCTCATAGTCCTGGGCGAATCGATGGATCGCGGTTTCGAGTGGCCCGGCTCTCCGCATACATCATCGCGTGTAAGGCTCGTTTGGCCTGGGGCTGGAGCCGGGTAGGAGTTTATCCAGCACGTTGGCAATGCGGTGCACCCAGCAGCGTTGCTCCCGCGTCTCGGGCCAGACGTTTCGCAAGGCGGCCCAGAAGCCGAGCACCCGTCGCCGATGGCGACGGCTGGGGGCGGCATGCCACGGGCCTTAAGGTCGCGCAGCACGGCGAGCCAACTCACCGTGCTCTCGTGATAGCCATCCTCGATGCGATCACCTCCTTGGTCCCATCGGGGCGCGCGCCGACCACGACTAAGGCCGCCAAGCGATCATCTTCCAGCCGAATGTTGAAATGGACCCCGTCCACCCAGATAGAGATGAAGTCGCGATCGGCAAGAGAGCGGCGACGCCACTGGTCATACTCGGTCCGCCAGGTGGCCGTCAGCCGCGTGATCGCTGCGGGTGAGAGCCCGGCCGCGTCCTCCCCCAGCAGCACCGGCAGGGCCTCCTGGAAGTCTCCACTGGACAAACCATACAGGTAGAGCAGCGGCAGGACCGCACTGACCTTGGGGGAGCGGCGCACATAGGGCGGCAGGATCTGGTTGGTGAACGTGTGCCGGACTCCGTCGACGTTCCTCGATCATGCACACGAGGCACTCGAATCGTCATCGTTCCCGCTCCCACCTCAGGCGACGCGGCCGAGCCTGCCCGTTGCGGACGACCAAGGCATGGCCGCGGGGGGCGCGGGCGTCACGGTGCTGCTGCCAGTACTCTTCCACTTCGATCTCCAAGGCTGCCAGAATCATGCGGCGGGCCTCTTCTCGAGCCAACTCGTCCAGCGCCGTCGCCACCGCCTGTTCACGCTCTTGCGCTCCCTCCGACGTTCGGACTATCGTCATCATCGGCGTGCCTTTCCCCGGTCTGCCAGCCGGTGTGTTCGGGTGTTGTTCACCCAGAAAGGTACGCCACCTATTCACCTCGTTCCACAACTTCTGACTATATCTCAGTCACCTTACGAACCGAGTGTCCTGAGATCACGGCGATCCAGATGTCGGGTCATGACGTGCCTTGATGTTGATCTCTCGCATACAGTCTATCCAACCGGACCCTCCTTGCAGGTGTGCGCGTCATCGTCCCCTGGGAAGGCAGGCCCCTTTAGTCGCTTTGCTTCAGCGCACTGGTTCAGAAACTCAAGGAGTAAGGCATTGAACTGGTTCGGCTGCTCCAACATGGGACAATGGCCGCAATTGTGTACTTTCCTCAGCGTCCCCTGTTTTACCAGGCGAATTTCATGCTCCCATTCCTCCACCGGCGTCACGCGATCATGAACTCCCCAAATCATCAACACAGGACAGTCGAGGTGAGGAAGGATGCCGCGCACGTCATAGTTTCGCGCCGCTCTGAGCGCCCGGGCGATGTTCACGAGGACTTTCCGATGAGCCAGAAGCTTAAATGTGGTTTCGATTCTTTCGTCGGTCAGGCAAGCTCGGTCGTAGCAGAGTAGGTCAGCGACGGCATAGGCGGATTCGACGGTGATGGCTAGTGGCGAATTTGCCGTAGCATTCTGAGGAGACGGTAGACCGGGCGCGCCGCTGATGACCAGCGCCTTCACGCGTTTCGGAAAATGGAAGGCAAAGTCCAGCGCCGCCAACGCGCCGAGAGAATTTCCGCAGAGTACTGCCTTCTCGATACGGCCTTGATCCAAGTACCGACTGACATGGCCTCGCAAATTGGAGATCAATGTGTCGCTGAACGGGGAACCGAGATTGAGCAAGGCCAAGGGGTCAGGGACCGCCAGCACCCGATACCCCTGTGCTAAGAGGCACGTTCGCGTGCGGTCCCACATCCACGCCCCGGCAAATAACCCCGGCAATAAGACGACGCTCGCGCTACTCATCCTTGCCCATAGATGTTCTCCCCCCTCGGCTCCACTCTCTCATTAGCGCATTCTCTAAACGG
This sequence comes from Nitrospira sp. CR1.1, assembly GCA_014055465.1. NCBI lineage: Bacteria > Pseudomonadati > Nitrospirota > Nitrospiria > Nitrospirales > Nitrospiraceae > Nitrospira > Nitrospira sp. CR1.1. Next base: position 17,533 of record WIAF01000010.1, on the reverse strand, counting down.
CCCTCTCCTGGCATTCACCTTCCTCCCACGAAATCGGAGGATGTCCGTTCATTAATGACTATGGCTGTGTCCGTCGGACATACCCGAAAATCCGTCCTGCCTGGATGGCACCTTCACTTTCGTTAACGGAGGTGCGTTCTGTATCACATCGTTCTCAGGCGCTAACGCAGCCGCCTTCAGGAAGTGCGTCTTGGCCTCGGCATCCTTTCCTTGCCGATATAACACCATGCCCAGGTTGTAATGGGCTTCCGCGAGCGACGGCGCTGCCTTGACTGCTGCCTCAAATTGTTCCTTCGCTCGGTTCCACTGCTCTTGCTTGTACGCTTGCATCCCTGCTTCGTTGTGCCGCGCGGCCAAGCCATCTGCGGTTGACGGCGCAGACAACAGCGGGCCTTGCCATAACTGACATCCACTGCCTACCGCGGCGACTAAAAAGAGCACGAAGACTGTGCCGGCTCGAATGGTCATTGCTAAACTCCCTTCCTCGGAAACCAATTATCGCGATCTTGGACGCGGACCATAACGACGAACGAATGAGGTCCGTGGCCCTCTCCTGGTCACTCATGACCAATTTCTTGGTGTACACTTCTCTTATTGTGAGAAGCTGACGATGAGAGAGTTCCCTTCGAGCCATGTTCGATGGAGAGCGTTTGAGGCTACCTCCACAAATCCATACCGAAGCGATTCTTGTCTAAGGTCCCTGACTACTCTCGCGGATATCACGCGCCCATGGACAGCAAAAAGGTTGTAGAGATCTTGATCTGTAAAGGCCTCCGGGAAGCCCTCAACGAACAGTAGCGTTGCCATCCGTCCTCAACGGTTGTCCTGTCAGCGAAGTCACCCCAGACAACCGCGTCCGTGCCGGTATTCTTCATCTTAGGCATGGGGCTGATGTCTTTCCGGATGTTGAAGATAATGAAGCGCCTTCTCCTTCCACGTGTCGGCTTTCCCGCCCGGTGGGAGGTAGCCGAGAAAGTTGTCGCCCTGGTCGCAGAATGAGAGGGTGCAATCGAGACCCACGACCAATCGCACCCTTTCCTCATGGACCAGCGCCCAACAAGTCAACGGAGCAATCCAGACCGGATTATTCCTGTTGCGGTCAGGACGAATGGCATAGACGGCATGCCAGCCGTCGGCGGGACTGATTTGGAGAATTCGTCTTGCCATGTGACTTCTCCTTGCTGCCTGAGTAAGAGCGATTCGTTCGTTCACGCAACCGTTCCGCCGGCATCGCGAACGCCGGGCACAGCACCCCAACGCCAGTCCATGACAGTTCCTCGCCCGACGCAATATCCAAACGTCATCCCTCTGACGCCGATAGCCGTAGGCCCTCAGCAGCGTCCCGGCCTCTTGGGCACCATTACTTCCAGGAACGACAAACGTTCCTCCCTTGATGAACGTGGTCAGTGCGTCGATGGACTGCGCCTGTGAAGGTGTCGAGACGCGTCACGCAAAGTGAACGCGAATCGACCGCGGGCTACCTTCACTAAAGGCAGCCGCCGCTAAGAGAGCTGCTAGAGAATCGTCAAGACTGGAAGCGTGGAGGATGAAACGGTGAGTGCGGAGGGACCAGTTTCGGACCCACAAAAACAACCGATGTGGCAAGCCCTAGAAGACTCAACAGCAAGAGAAGCATTGACAAGTCGATTGAAATCATGCAGGTAGCACACGAAGCGGTGTCGTCATGGTGCATGTGACCCGAGTGGTGCGGACCGCTTCCCATTACTGGGATCATGCACAGTAGCAAGAGAGACAGCAAGCACACGAATACCACGTTGAGCATGGCGCATGATACGCTGTGACCAGAAAATGTCAAGGAGCTTTTTGCTGAATCATGTTCTAGGCAGACAAGCCATTGCATTGAGCCTGCCACTCATTCTTCAGCTGTTCACATGTGTACTTGCGCCGGCCTTAAGTGCAACCGACATGCTCTCTGGTCAGCATGACACCCCTACCACGGGGGCCGGCATTTGGGAGGGATCATCGGAAGGCAAAGCCTATTCAGAGTTCAACCACCAGCTAGCCGGATGGAGCGTCATCCTGATAGGACTGAGCGAGATACTAAGCACCAGAAAGTCGCCCTTCCTAGGAAAGGGCCGTTTCTTACTCCCCCTCAGCATGTTAGGGTTCGGGGGGTATCTGCTGGGTTGGAGCGACCACGATGCCTGGCCGATCGGTCCTCGATCGTTTGCTGACACATTCTTTTCACGAGACTGGGAAACAATCCAGCACAAGGTTTATGCGATCTTGCTTGTCGCAGTCGGCACTATTGAACTCGTGCGAAGGTTGGGGCGGATCGCACCCCAAGGCTGGGCTGTTCCGCTGCCCGCCTTTGCCATCGTCGGAGGGATGATGTTGTTTCTGCACAGCCATGGTCCGCATCCGTCGGCCCACACGATCGCCTTTCATCATGCGGTGATGGGCACCATGGCCGTCGCTGCCGGCGGCTGTAAACTCATTGGAGACAACGCTCGTGGACTGTTCTCCCGGCGTCCGACCGCCACACAGAAGAGGAACGGCTGGGAGTTCGTCTGGGCAAGCCTCATTCTGCTCATCGGCTTCCAGCTGCTCATGTACAAGGAGTAGCGAACCATCGCGAATGGATCTGGCGGTACAAGGTTCCGCTCTGGTTGGGAAGTGCCCTGCAATCCGTCCACTGACGATGAGTACCGCTCCTCGCTCAGCTTTGTTGAGTCAGACGCTATGTCCGTCCTTTCGATCGGCCGGCCCGGACTAGCTACGAGCAGCGATCGTCAGGTATATTCGGCCCAATGAAACGTGGATGATATTGACAACTCCTCGTTCAATGGCCAATCTTTCGCCCCCGGCGTTTGACAATAGCTTAGTGCCGCTTGTACCACAGCATTCGAAGGGGACGGGATGGAATTGACGATACTCACCGAACTCATTGACCGTTATAAGGCAGACAAGGAATCGGTCTACAACACCTGGTTCATCAGCAGCGAGGACCGGTTAAAAGCCTTCCGTGCCATTCGACAAGGTGTGCAAGACACCGTCGATAGTATTACGGCCGGAACATTCGGCACGGATTTCAAAGGATCACCGTTGGAGGTCGTGCTCGCGGCCATTACCGAACAAAAGCAGGTGTTTGAGGGGGCCGCTCATCCGTTTTTCTGGAAGCCCAAACTCCGCATCCCGGACATCTATGAAAATGAGAACAACAAGCGCACATTTGCCGCCTTTCTCCAGGCATGCCTCGCGGCGACACGCGAGGAGCAAGTCTTAGCCGAAATGAGCCGGCTCGCGGCCGCGCAGATTAAAGGTCTGGGGCCGGCTGTGGGCAACATCGTCTATTTCTTACATCCGACTATTGTCCCGCCTTTCAATACGGCAATGGTCAACGGTTTCAACGCCTTGTTCGGTGACAAAAAGAAACTCGGCTCATGGGAGAGTTATCTGGCCATGCGCGAGGTCATTATGCGCACGAACGCCGCTATGCGCGATCGTCTCTCCAAAGATCTGGGCGCTTTCGCTGGATTACTTTTTGAGCTGGGCACCGGTCGCTTATTGGTTGAAGGCAATGTGCAGGTTGTCCTGGCAGCCGAGAAGACGAAGGCCGAGAAGGCGGCTCGCATGCGGCATGCAGATGTTCTGTCGGAGCAGAAGGAAGAGAGCGAACACACGCGGATCCAATACTTGCTCATCAAAATCGGCCGCGCCCTGAAGTACGCAGTGTATGTGGCTCGCAATGACCGCCATCGCTCGCATGACGGTCAGTCGTTTACCCTGTTAACCGTGCCTGACCTGCCTCTCTCAGGCTGCTCATCGGATGTCATGGACACCGTGAGCCTGATCGACGTGATCTGGTTGAGACCGGAGACTGGAGAAATCGTCAGTGCATTCGAGGTGGAAAAAAGCACGTCCATTTATTCCGGCATCCTCCGTTTAGAGGATTTGGTGCGCTCGATTCCCCAGGGTACCTGCACGGTCTACCTCGTGGCTCCGCGCCACCGGGAGAAAGAGGTCATGGCGCAGTTTGCGCGCCCGGCCTTCCGTAGGGATTTGGCCGATATTGCTTTCGCCTTCATTCCCTTCGACGAGCTCTGCCAACACTGCGAGGCGTTGTGTAAATTTGGTGAAGATCGCTCAATCCTCGACAAAATCGCGCGTACCGCAACGTTCGGAGGCACGGTTCACTAACAACCTGTACTGGCGTCACACTGAGCCTTCAGGAGCTGAGGAAAGAGGAATTTCGGCGCGAAGCTGCGAGGCTGGAGACAATTTCGACTTTTGAATGTTTTGTTTCGACAGTTAGCGACCTTCGCGGATAGCGCTGAGCAAGCCTCGAAATTCCCTCGCGATAATCTGGGCGGCGGTATTGTATTGCAGCGCATTATCGGATAATTTTGCCATCTCCATTTCCAAATTGACTGAGTTTGCGTCCAGTGGCAAATCCCCGCTCGGCGCGTCGACGATCTGCCCGCGCACCGGTGTTCCGAAGCCCAATGAATTTTGATGACCCTCGTGAGTGACGCGTACCGATAGGTGCCCTGCTTGCTGGCTAGCAGCAGCCAAGGCATCCTGAAACCGCAGCTCTTTGGCACGATAGCCGGGAGTCTCTTCATTGGCGATGTTCGAGGCAATAACTTGTTGGCGAGCCGCTCTCAGGTCAAGAGTCCGCTCGAGGATCTTCATCGTGTCGCCAAAGATGTCCATGGATTCCTCCTCCAACATCCGAATAGGTAACTGGAGCGACATCCTGTCGCACTGGGTAGCGACTAGCCATCCCGCTTCAGAGTGAGAGCACTGCGCAGCATCGGTTTCACAGAGCTTACGCTGTCCCACTGTGCTAATGCTTCGAACGCATCCAATGGATGACAAGCAAATTGTAGGCCATCGTTTAATGAGGCTGGCAAGGCGTACGTATGGTATTTGATCGAGAGCAGCCTTGCACGAGCGTCAACGGACCGTCACGCGCAACCTACCCATTGGTCAAACTCATGACATTCGGACGGGAAGGGCAAAGTACAGATGTCTTGCCCTGTCATAAGCGTGGCACGACCTTCCCCCATTTGTTACACCACCGCCAACGAAGTTGACTCCTGTGCCATGTGGGCCCGTTTTGCTAGGTGTTGATGAACTCCTGGGAGGTCACATCCCAAATGGAGCCTGTGCGTCCACTCCTCATTGTATTCCCGCCGCCCGGCTTCGATCACGAGCTGCGCTTCCCGTCGCGTCAGAAACCAGTTGCTCGTTGAGACACTCATCTCGAAACTTGCCGTTGAGCCGTGCTGGGCCGCCCAGGCATCCAACGCCATGCCGGCGAATTCAGGGCCGTAGTATAAGCGGAACCAGCATCATCATTCGTGCAGAGCTCCACTAGAATGCCGCGCAGCAACTCACTCTAGGAGGAGGGCATCCGATGATCGCGAGTTCTACAACCACACAGAATGGTACCTTCGTGGCGATTGATGTGGCGAAATTGGTGCATGAAGTGTTGGTGAAGCCATCGACCGGACGCCGACAACGATGGCGAGTCAGAAACTGCCTGCCAGACTTTGTGGCATTACGCGACCGGCTCCACGCTTTTCAGCCGCCGGTCCTCATTGGGTTTGAAGCCACGGGCAACTACCATCGCCCCCTGGCCTATTATCTGAGCCAATGCGGCTTCGAGCTACGCCTGCTTTCCTCCCTCGCGGTGGCGCGCACGCGGGATGCGCTCTACAACTCCTGGGATAAGAATGATCCGAAGGACACACAAGTCTTGCTCCATTTGCTCAAAACCGGTGTGACCCAGCGGTATCACGATCCGCTCGTGCACGCCATGAATGATCTGCAGGAACTCGCCCAGACCCACTATCAGATCTCGCTGCGGAAGGTGCAGGTCCAGCATAGCATCATGACCCATTACCTCCCGTTGTATTTCCCGGAGGCCGAACGGTACTACACGAACTCGCGCGCGCAGTGGTTTACGCAACTGCTGCATCGGTTTCCCTGTCCCGCCGCTATCACCCGCTATTCCCAGGATGTATTTGAGCACGAGGCGTGGACGGTGGTAGGCCGCAAAGTCAATAAACGCGGGTTCCTTGCTGATCTCTACGCCACTGCGAATCAGAGCATTGGGCTCGCCGTGGCGGAAGACTCCGAAGCCATTCAGATGTTCCGTGTCATGCTGGCGGAACACCAGCACCTGTGTGCCACCCGGGCCGCGATTGAGCACCAGGCCGACCAGGCGCTTCAGTCCCATCCCGACTATCACCGGCTCCGCACCTTACCGGGCGTGGGGCCGATTCTCGCCCTTACGATTTTGGCCGAAGCCGGGGACCTGCGCCGGTTTCCGCATCACCGACAATTCCTCAAGTTCTGCGGGTTCGATCTCAGCACGCAGCAGTCCGGCCAGTTCCGTGGGATAAGCCGGCTGTCGAAGCATGGGAATGCGCGACTCCGCTATGCCTTCTGGATGGCTGCCAATGGGGCGGTCCGGATGCGTCAGAATACGTTTCGCGAAAAGTATGCGCGGTATATCAAGGCCGATCCTCAGAATCCGGATCGGAAACGTAAGGCCCTCTGTGCCGTCGCCGCCAAAGTGGCACGCGTAGCCCATGGCCTGATCAAGACGGGGACCGACTATCGGCCGTACTTTGAGGCACTCCCTCCCAGTGGAGCACTCCGTTCGCGTGGGCCGTCGAGGCAGGCACTGACCTCGTAGATAATGCTCGGAGCTTCCACTGGGGCTGCCTGCTGTGTGAAGTACGGTCAAGGCCTGAACGAGGACCTTGTATCACTATGGTGAGCAGTGCCTCACAAACCGTGGAAGACCATTGGGGGGTGTGGGCCGATTCGTGCAGAGTGGCCGTTCCGACGGCACAGGAGAGATCTGTCCGCACGGCGTGCTTGCTTTCCGCCTATAGTACGTTGTCGAGGATCACGGTCTCCCACAAGCAGCGCTTGGATGTCCAGCGCCTGCTCCGCCACCCTCTGCTTCAACCGCCGGTTTTCGTCTTCGAGCTGGCAGAGTTTCTTCACATCGATGACTTCCAGGCCCGCATGTTTCGCCCGCCACTTATAGCACGTGGCGTCCGAGATCCCGTGCTTGCGACAGAGCTCTGGGCCCCCATGCCCGCTTAGGCATCCTTGAGCGGCAATGATCTGTTCCTCCGTGTGCCGTTTCCGGGTCATGGCCCCCCTCCCCTGAGGCCCACTCAGCACAGTGGCACTTCCAAGCGAATGGTCTAGTGTTCGGGGGGAAGCAACTGTCTTTGATGTCAAGCATGTTGCACTGGTGGTTCCGCCCGCCATGGAGTCCGATGTTTCACCATCGCATTGAGTATCGTCACCAACTTGCGCATGCAGGCGGTCAACGCGACCTTCTTGGCTTTGCCTGCAGTACACAGGCGGTGATAGAAGGCTTTGATCACCGAGTTATAGCGGGTGGCGACCAAGGCCCCCATGTACAGCACCGCCCGGACGTGCGCACGGCCACCCCAGACCGTACGTTTCCCGCGCAGGGTCCCACTATCCCGGTTGAGTGGCGCCACACCGGCCAGCGCGGCAATTTGCTTGCTGGTCAAGGCCCCGAGCTCTGGCAGTTCAGCCAACAAGGTCGTGGTCAACACGGGCCCCACGCCCGGCACACTCCGCAATAGGTCGTCTTTCTCACGCCAGACAGGACTGTTCTGAATGGCCTGTGTCAACTGGACATCCGTCTGTGCGAGTTCTCGTTTCAGCCAGGCGATGTGGGTTTTGAGGCTCTGACGGATCGCCGTCTGGGCTCCACCGAGGCGATTCTTTTCCGCCGTCAACATCTCGATGAGTTGCCGCCGCCGCGCCAGGATTGCCGCCAAGGCCACGCTCTGCTCGTCAGGCAACGGCCGTGGTGCCGGCCGCATCACCTCCGCAAAGCGTGCCAAGAGGTGGGCATCCAGCCTATCCGTCTTGGCCAGCTTCCCGGCGGCTTTCGCAAAATCTCGCACCTGACGGGGGTTCACGACCACGACCGGCAAGCCCGCGGCAGCCAGGGCCCCGGTGAGCGGCAGTTCCAGTCCACCAGTCGCCTCCAGCACAATCAGCGTGGGCGCCAGGGGTTGCAGGTACTTAACGACCTGCACAATCCCCGTCTCATCATGTGGCAGCCCGAGGGATCCCTTGGGGCGTACGGCCACGTCCAACTGAGCCTTGGAGACATCAATACCAACAAACACCAGTGGCTTCATGGGACTGTCCTCCCTTGTGGCCCGTCCTTGCATAATGCGGGCTCTGTGGCCCACGCAACTGTTCGGGCTCATGGATGGGCAGGGCGCGATGACCCCGCTTCCCCGCGGTCTTCGTAAACCTTGGTCACGTCGGTCTATCGCGCCCCAGAGAACGATAAAAGACATCTTTGAGGAAGCGGGAGCAAGATACAAGGTCACTGGAGCCGATCGCGTACAAAAACTCGAGGAATTGGGAGGGTGAAGCACCCTACCCCCCTCGATGAAACCTGTACGACGCTTCCTTGAGCATCCAACCGTTGCATAACCATCCATCTCCCGGTCATGGCTTAATATAAAGATAGCCTTCCTTCTGCAGATCTGCGATGCGCTTCACCGCCACCGGATGAAGCGTGGCGACAAATCCCTTCGCCAAATTGTCAAGGGTCTTGCCGAACGCCTTCATCGAGACCTGGCACATCTCTGCTTTCGCCCCCTTCTCGATAATCTGGTCGAACCGTTTCGTCATCTCCGCATCCATCTTGTCCTTCTCGAACAATTCCAAGGCCGGTCCATGCACGACCAGTTCGACATCGATCTTGTCGGGCCCCCCTTCCGCATCAATGTGCTTGCTGATGAGAGCCAGCGCGTACTTCGCCACCTCGGGATCTTTTCCGTCGACGTGGTAGAGCACCTTCGTCTTCCCCTGCCCTTCGCCTGCTATCGCTTGAACCTGACTGAAAGGCAACGCCAACACGACTGCGAGAGCGGAGACAATCACCAACACCTGTGTGCGACTCATTAGCCTCAACATGACAACCTCCTTAGTATGATTAGCGCGATGTAAATCGAGCTCGTGCGCGTATCGTACGGCGCATGCAGATGGGCGGATAGGGGAAGACGCTTCCATAATGGAACAATCTTCCCCCTACTCGGCAGGGGAAGATGCCCCTACTGCTTCGACTGTTGCTGGGTGAAATACACGGCTGCCTGCGCGCGACGAGTGACCTGCAGTTTCTGGAAGATATTTTCGAGGTAGTGCCCGACGGTTTTGTCGCTCAAATTCAATGACAGAGCGATCTCTTTATTGGTCTTGCCTTCCGCGACTAAGGCCAATACCCGTTCTTCCTGCGGTGATAAGGGGTCGCGTGTCTCGTGCTGTGCTGCGCTGGACACGGAGCGCACCTTGGCGAGCACCCGCTGGGTAACAGCCGAATCCAGGATAGACCGTCCAGACGCCACCGTCTTGACGGCTTGGATCAACTGCTCGCTACTCACCTCTTTTAGGAGAAAACCATTGGCCCCGGCCAATATCGTGGCGAGCACGGCGTCATCATCCGCGAAGGAGGTCAGGAACAGTACCCTCGTGCCCTCGTGATCGGCACGAATCGTACGGCATGCGTCGATCCCGCTCCCATCCGGAAGCCTGACGTCCATCAGGACGACCTCCGGCTTCAGTCTCGCGGCTTCAGCCACAGCAGTGGCCATCGTGCCGGCTTCGCCGACGACCTGAAATGCTCCGGCTTCGGTGAACAAGGTCCGCAGGCCAATACGAAGGACTTCGTGATCGTCCACGAGCAAGAGCCGAATTCGTTTCGTTTCAGCTGGCGGCTTCATTACGCTCCTGAGGGAGATCACAGACTATCCGTGTTCCATGGCCTGGATCTGACGTGACTTCAAAGCGGCCACCCAGCGTCCTGGCGCGTTTCTCCATATTCTTCAGTCCGTGACCATGCCTGTGAACCGTGCCGGCATTGAATCCGACTCCATCATCATCCACCATCAGGGGGACCACTCCGTCGTACAGTTGAAGCGTGAGGATGGTCGTGTGAGCGGCGGCGTGACGGAGACTGTTACTCATGGCTTCGCGGGCAATAGGGAGGAGCTGCGCCGCCTGCTCCGGAGTCAATCGGTCTGCAGCCTCGGGGCTCACGTGCAATCGGAAATGAAGCTGGGATGAATGGTTCATGTCGTTGACTAATGAAGTCAGCGCCGCTTCGAATGTGGGTCCGTTAGGGATCGTAGACTCCAAACCGCCAATGTACCCCCGCAGGTCCCGGATAACCGCCTTTAGGCCCGCCACGGCTGTGCCCAACTGCATGCCAACATCTTGGTGGATGGTAGATACCAGACGTTGGCACCGTTCGAGGTTGAGGCTGATCGCGAAGAGGGACTGAATGGTGCTGTCATGCAGGTCTTGAGCCATGCGCTCGCGTTCATTGAGTATGTGGCGGATCTGGCCCTCGCTCTGACTTAGCGTTTCTTTGCCGCGGATGTTTTGTGCGAGGGATGACTGTAAGTCGAGGGTCACCTGAAAATAGCTTCGGCCAATGTATGCCAAGGCAAGTAGACAGGCCATCAGGCGTATAGAATGCCAGAACCACCAGCGATTGTCCCAGGGAATCGAATACATGAAAAAAAACTCGGCCAGACCGAAGAGGAGAGCGAGGCTCGCGAACAATGCATCTTCTGACCTCTCTGAACGGCGGAAGTCCCACAGAAAGCGCGCAGCCGCGAGCAGAAACAACACACACGCGATGCTTTGCGGGGCGACCGCTGTCGGAGTCAGCTCGCCATTCCGCACCATCTCAGGTATGTATTGAGGGAACACCAGGAACCACATTCCGACCGACAATGAACCGGTCGCGATCACCCACGGAAGCCAGCGCAGCTCAAATGTACCAGCTGGGGTATGCGCTCTCCAGACCAGCAGAAAGCCCATCCCACCGGCCAAGCTGGCCATGTTCCGAAATAGAACGAATCCGTTGCCTGGTCGTGCCATCGCATGAAACTCATCAAAAATTCCCATGCCGAGTAATCCTGCGGCAAGCGCGCAATATTTGCCAGCGGTGCATTTGTCGTGTGTGTGGAGCAACACCATCGCCATCGCAATGGCGACGAGACCTCCCACGGCCTCTATCGTAGAATGCAGCGGCTCATGCTGCCAACGCCAGTCCGGCCACGTGGCATGCAGGGCGGTGCCGGCGAGCAGCGCCCCGGCACTGCACAATATTGCGACAAGATATTGCACGAACGGGTGATTCAACATCGTTCTGCTGCAGCTCGCTCCGCAGGGCCATCTCTTCATCTATCGGCTGCGATTCCTGCAGCGACCAGTAGAAGCCCGCCTGGGTGACCGGCGTCTGACGACTTTCCACAAACGCGCGTCACCCTTTCGGTATCCAGTACTCATTCTGAAAGGAAGGCTAGATGGTTGTCGTTTGTGTCCGGGTGGGACCGCTGGGGCAGTCCGTAAGGCGCAGCCCCAACGGGACACTTTGAGCAAACAAGGGCGACCAGTCAGGCGGCGTGGACCGAACTCATTGTTCTGCACGCTCCCGCGCACCGCCGGGACTCTTGAGCAGGGTCCGCATAAGTCATGATGTTTAGCATGCCGTTCGCGTTCCTCAGCACATATATCGCAAGCTTCGGCGCAGAACTGGCACATCCGCTGAGAGAGCTCCGACGCACTGGTCATTAATGCGGCGGATTGCAAACACATTGCCGCGCAGTCCCTGCACAATCGGATACAGCGCTGCATCATCGCGATTTTATCCGCCGGCAACCCAATCATGTCATCACTGCACTCGTTGCAGATCTGTGCGCATGCGACACACGCGGCGATTCACTTCTTGGCGTCCTGATTTAACGCCGCTGATCCTGATGCATGAGAGAGCCTCCTTGTTAAAATTATCAGAAGTCGAAGTGCAAAATGAAGACCACGACAGTGCTGCGGAACTTGAAGCCACTATTGGTAAAGACTTAATAGCTGAGCCCACAAAACAAGCATCTCCCCTTCCCGCTGTTGGCCTCCGCGGCGCAATCCGTCCGTTAGGAGGACAGATTAGCCAAGGCCCACATAGGAGGTCTGTGTTTACGCAGGCTCTACACCATTACAAGAAGGATACTGCGTGCTGTCATAACTCGCGCGACAGGCTTTTACTGACAATCCGTTCTAGGCCGCTCCGTACCTCCCCCTCCCGACGCCGTTGATTCAAGTGGTTTGACGCCTGAGACTCGGGTAGCGCAGCAACTGCGCATTGAGTGCCACAATGATGGTGGACGCGCTCATCGCGACGGCCCCCACGCTCATGGGAAGATCGAATCCCCAGCGGACGAACAGGCCCCCGGCGACCGGGATGGCAACCAGGTTGTACGCGGTCGCCCACACAAGGTTTTGAATCATCTTCCGGTAGGTCGCACGGGAGAGCTCAATGGCTCCCACCACGTCACGCGGATCGCTACGCACGAGCACGATGCCAGCGGATTCGATGGCAACATCGGTTCCCGCGCCAATCGCAATACCGACATCGGCGGTGGCCAATGCCGGGGCATCGTTCACGCCGTCTCCCACCATGGCGACCCGCTTGCCGCCTGCCTGAAACCGCTTGACAGCCGCGGCCTTGTCGCCGGGAAGCACCTCAGCTGCGACCTCATCGATCCCGAGGCGCCGGGCGACGGACTCTGCCACGGGTTTCGCATCTCCCGTGATCATGGCAACTCGGATACCGAGCCGATGCAGGTCGGTGACAGCTTCAAGCGACTCGGGCCGGATCTCGTCTTCTACAGCAAGCGCTCCGAGCAGTCGTCCTTCCGCGATCACATACAGGACGGTCCTTCCTTCCGACGCCCAGGCACTCGTCACCTTCTCAACTTCTGGAGGCACCACAACCTTGGCCTCGGCCAACAGGCGCGGTCCGCCGACGGCCATGCTCTTGCCGTCCACCATTGCCCGTGCCCCTCGTCCTGCCAGCGCTTCGAAGGCGGCCGCTTGCATTTGGCGCGCACCCCGACGTTTGGCTTCTTCGACAATGGCCTTGGCCAACGGATGCTCGGAATTGGCCTCGACCGCAGCGGCTACCGCAAGCAAGTCGAACTCCGACGTCCCAGGCGCAGCCGCGATGCTGGTGACTGCGGGCGCACCGCGCGTGAGCGTGCCGGTCTTATCGAAGATCACCATGTCCAACAGGCGGGCCCGTTCGAGGGCCAGTCTATCCTTCACGAGGAGGCCATTCCGCGCCCCGAGTGAGGTGGAGATGGCGATCACCAACGGAATCGCCAGCCCCAATGCGTGGGGGCAGGCAATGATGAGGACGGTGGCTGTTCTGAGTAAGGCATGTTGCGTGTCACCCATCAACCACCAGACCACGAATGTGATCACGCCGGAAGCAATAGCCACGTAGAACAGGATGGCGGCGGCACGGTCGGCCAGGGCTTGCGTGTGAGAGCTCGACGCTTGGGCGGCGGCCACCAGCCGCATGATGCCGGAGAGGGCGGTCTGCTCGCCGACGGCGGTGAGGCGGACCCGAAGGCTCCCACCACCGGCTACCGTCCCCGCGATCACGTTCGCACCTGGCCCCTTCGAAATCAATTTCGACTCGCCCGTAATCATCGACTCATCCACATCGGCGGCGCCCTCGACGACGACGCCATCCGCCGGAACGCGGCTTCCCGGCCGGACCAGGACCACGTCATCCAGGTGCAATTCCGATAATGGAACCGTGTGGATTTCTGCGCCGGTGACCCGCTCAGCCGTATCCGGCAACAACGCGGCGAGGGCTGTGACCGCGCCGCGAGCTTGCGCAATGGCTCGCATTTCGAGCCAGTGGCCCAACACCATAATCGTGATCAATGAGGTGAGTTCCCACCACACTTCGATCGCGAAAAGGCCGAGTGTCGCAGCCAGCGATGTCCCGAACGCGACGATGATGGCCAAGCTGATGAGCGTCATCATGCCCGGCTTGCGGTCGGCCAGCTCGCCCTGGGCCCCCCGCACGAACACGAGGCCGCCATACAGGAACACGGCGGTGCCGAAGATGGCGGGAATAAATCTAGAGCCAGCGAAGGAGGGCGCCGTGTAACCCAGCCACTGCTGGACTTCAGCCGACCAGAAGACGGTAGGAATGGTGAGGGTGAAACTCAACCAAAATTTATCGCGAAACATCGCCACGGAATGGCCCGCGTGGCGGTCGTGGTTCGAATGGTCGCGCGACATCTGGTGGCCCGCGTGAGGGTCGGACATCTGTCCGTGATCATGATGTGTCATAGGGTCCATTGAAACCTCCAGCGCTTATAAGAGAGGGCTCGCCAGCTGTTCAGCACCGTCGATATCCCGCCGTGATTGCATGCTCACTGGTGGATGCGTCTACAGCATTAGAGGCCTGCGGCCCTCACCACGGATCGATGCAGAAGCGGCACCATTGGCCAAACACTTTTGCCCCACGTCGGGCATACCACTGCCTTCGATGTGGTACCCGCATGGTCGTCGGGCGCTAGAAGGCGAAATGAATGCCGACCAGGTAACGCTCTTGGCTACTTGCCGCGACGGTGTTGGGTTCCCCGATCCGCTGGACGTCCAGTCCTTCGCCGCTCACCTTAGTAAACTCAAGTACTGCCCGCACGTTTTCCGTCACATAATAGGAGGCGTGCGCAGTCACCATGGTTCCGTTGGCCTTCACGGGATTGTTGGGACTGCCGAACACCAGCCCAGTATCCTGCATCTCGTAGCGAGCGTCCAGGAAGAGTTTCTCAGGGAGCACTTCCAGGATGCCCTCGACGAGGTAGTTGCGCCGGTCCTGTTTATAGATTCCCCCAATAGCCCAGTTGTAGTAGTAGCCGAGTAAGACCTGGCCTCTACCAAAACGGAGATTCAGTGTTGCGTCCAACTGCTGCCGAGTCCGGCCATCAATGATCGGGGAGGGCTGGTCGGAATTGGCTTTCGTGTTGATATACCTGATGCCGACGATGTGGTCCCACAAGGTGTAGTTTCCCCAAGCGTAGAACCCTTGGAATTTCTTGTCCAGGTTGACCGCCGGGGTGTTCACCCCTTCCTCTCGCTCGTCATTGACGACGCCGGCGGCGTACCGCAGGCCGGACCAAAAACCGTTCAGCTCAGCACCGGTCACGTTGAACGTCACCGGCGCCAAGTACCGTTGGAAGAGCAACCGCCGTTTCTGCGACAGATAGTACTGTTCGTTCAGCATCTTGCCCGCACGTACGTTCAGCACACTGGCGGGCAAAACGTCGCTGAATTGCATCCAGACCTGCTCGTTCCCAAATGCTCCCCCTTCCGCCACCTCCTGCGCAAATTCGGCGAGAAACCCGATCTTCGGCGCAACGGTCCCGGCCGCCATGAGCTCGATTTCCTCGATCTCCGCCTTGCTGATCGTAGACCGCCGCGCTTTGGTCACGGGATCGTCCTCATGCGCGTTGAGATACTGCATGGAGCCGATCACGGAGAGGGGCAGACTCTTCAGCTCCCACGGATACTTGCCATTCTCGCCCGGCAATCGAAATCCTCGTTGCTTGAATTCCATCCCGAACTCATTCAGCAATGGAAACGGCGCATGGCAATCACTACATTTCAGCCCATGTTCCCGTGAGAAGACGGGAATAGCCGACGCCCGCCGAGCGGACGACAGCACCACGGCGGCCAACACCACGAGCATTAGTACAATGGTCACCGGTAGCAGTGGTTTCTTCATGCTCGCTCCCTTTCCAAAGCGGTCCTACCTGCCCGACTGGGCCAAGATGCGCAGATATGCGATCACCTGCCACCGCTGCTCTTCACTTAACTTGTCCTTGTATCCAGGCATCTTCGAGCCGGACTTCTTTTCGGAGATGCGCCAGAACCACCTCGTATCTGAATGCTTCTTGCTCATCGCTGGATCCGAAAGATCCGGAGCCCCCTTTCCCAACTTGGTCGGCTTGCCGTCGTTCCCATGACACCGGGCGCAGTTGACCTCCTGATTCACCTTGCCCTCGTAAATCTCCTTTCCTGCTCCAGGTGCTTTGGAATCGTCACCCATTCCTGCTGGCATGACTTTTCCGGCATACTCCGGTGGGATGGCCTCCTCAGCTCCCTCATCCGCCATCGCGAAAGCCCAGCCCAGACAGAGCAGAAATCCGATGACCACCAACGTCCTGAGCAATACACCGCGGTTCCTTGTTGTCGATCGACGATCTTTGGTTACCATTTGTCTGTTCTCCCATGTGTGAACAACAGCGGATCAAGCTTTTTCCCGAGCGAACCACATCTCATAAAGCGAGACCCCAATTTGCAATGCTAAGGATAGTCCCATCAGCACGCCTCCACCGATCACGATGTAGGCAAAGATCGGGTTATGTTTGGTAAACCACCAGGACCCAATATCCAGCCAGATGGCGAGGAAGGGAATCGCCACGAGAAGGGCCCGAACGGAGGCGGGGATCTCACTGAAGACAAAGATGAGGCTTGTCAGCACAAAGATGAAGCTCATGCCGAACAGATGAATATGGGAGGCCCGCACCAGCGACTTGATAGATTGGCCAAGGTCCACTTCAGTGTAGGTGGAGGCTTCCGCATAGGAGGTCAGTGGCGGCAACCCGGTCCCAGCGGATGCACTGTGACATTCCGCGCACGCCTGCGTGAGGATCGGCTGAATCTTCACGAAATCGGCTTCGCCCGCGCCCTGTCGTATCCACTGGATGAGCTGTTTTCTCTGCACATCGCTGAGATACTCGGCCATCGGGCCTCGCAGGGCGGCTTCGAGCTTCGTCGTATCCCGCTGTCCGTAATATTTCATGATCACAGCCGCAACGAGTCCCATCCCATGCTTCGTATGCGGTTCCACATCGATCAAATAGAGGTAAGTCAAAGCGAAGAGATAGGCGATGCCCATCGTGAGCAGAAAGACGCTCGCGAGGACTTTGAGGGGCAGCGTCAGTCTTCGGAGTGTCATGCTATTTTCCCACAGGCAACGTCCGACAGGCCGATTGCTTCAGGGTTTGCGGCCCTCGAACCCTTTCATGTACCGCTCAGGATTCTGGTCGAATTGCTCCTTGCACTCCTTCGTGCAGAAGTAATAGGTCTCCCCGTGATACTCGCTGGTGAGCGGCGCCGTGCTCTTCTCAATCCACATCCCGCACACGCGATCCATTTCTTTGTCGTGTTTCATGGACTCCCAGCTTATCATCGGTTATTGACAGCGTGCCCCAAACCGGCACAGCGTCGCGCTCCGAGCCACGTCTTAGAACCATGCCCGCACACCCACAACGAATCGCACCTGGCTGGGATCACCACCCTCTTGGCGCACCAACGTGGCCGTCTCGCCAAAGCTGCGTTCGAGTGAGACGCCGACATAAGGCGCAAATTCCCGCCGGATTTCATAGCGCAGCCGCACCCCGAATTCGAGGTTATTCAAGCCCGAGCCTGTGGTGAATTTCTCGACCCGCTGTACAGCAGCGTTGGTCTCAAGCCGGCCCTGGAGGATGAGCCGTTGGGTCAGCAACAGATCCTTCGTCAACGTCAAACGCCCGGACACGGCGCCATTCTGATCGATGAACATGGTCGCCTCCATCGCGTAACTATAGGGCACAACCCCTTCGATCCCGATCGCCGCGTG